>JAOZRP010000363.1 GCA_029940125.1 bacterium | reverse complement strand
CGCTCAGCTTAACAAGCTGTTTTTTAATGTTTCGCTGAAAGCTGGGAGCTGAAATCGTTCATCGGGAAGGGGACGTTTCCGGATGAATACTAGAGGGTACCTTAAATTATGAATTGTGGAGCGACAACAACATGACCGCAGAAAATAATCTTATTGCCACCCTGGCCGCCATCGTTGGTTCTGACTACCTGTCGACCTCCGTGTTCGAGCGGCTGAAAAGTTCCCTGGACATCTTTCCCTACGAGAAAAAAAGGGAGGAACTGCCCCTGGTGGTGGTTCTGCCCGGCAGCCGGGAGGAGGTGGCCGACATCGTCCGCTATGCCAACCAGGAAAAAATCCCGGTTTACGTCCGGGGTTCCGGCACCTCGTTTACCGGGGCCGCCCGCTACCCGGAGCCGGGAATCGTCATTAACACCAGGCGGCTCAACCATTTTCGCCTCAACCGGGATAATAATTATTTTGAGTGCGGTCCGGGGTGCAGCTGCAACGAAATCAGCGGCCTGCTGGCCAAAGAAGAGTGTTTCCTGCCCCTGGCTCCCGGCAGCAAGCTGGTGGCCAGCATGGGCGGCCTGATTTCCAACAACACCAGCGCCCATATTATCGATGCCAGCGTCGGCAAGCCGGGCGACTACGTGCTCAGCGTTGAAGTCGTTCTGCCCACCGGTGAAATCCTGGAAACCGGGACTACCGGCCTGCGGCGGCCGGCCGGCAACGACCTGACCAAGTTTTTTGTCGGCGGCGACGGGCTTTTCGGGGTGATTACCAGCATTCGCATGCGCCTGGTTCCCGATTTTTGCCGGGCCAATGGTTTATTGATTTATCCCGATTTGGCTTCCCTGGCCCGGGGCGTCCAGCGCCTGTACTACGACCGCTGCCCGGTTCCTCTGTTCATGGAGTTCATGGATGAAAAGACCGCCGACATCGGTTTTGACTTGAAACAGCTGGAGCGGCCCGGTGGCCCGGTGATCATGTTTGTGGCCATCGGCAACAGCCAGGAGGCGGCAGACCAGGCGGCCGAGCGGATAGTTGCCGCCATGAACAAGGAAAAGCCCCTGGTGGCCGAGCGGATCACCGATGCCGGAAGATGGGACATCCTGTGGACCACCCGTGAAGTCATCGGCTCCTACCTGATGCAGTCCACCGGCAACCAGTGGATTTCGGCCGAGGTGGTCAGCAATCTTGCCGGACTGGAAGAGTGCATGCACGACGTGGTCAACTTTACCGACGGCCTGCCCCTGCTGTCCACCCTTGATTCCTACCTTTTCGGCCATATCGGGGCGCTGACCATGCATCCCGGAGTGGTCCTGCCCCGGGACTGGGACGATGACCGCAAGCGGCAGGCCGTGGATGAAAAGTTTGCCCGGGAGGCGGAACTTAATCTCAAGTACCGGACCTGCGGCGGCGAGTGGGGGCAGTTTGCCAAGCGGACGGCCTTTTTTGAACAGCGCTACGGCCCGGAGGGCATCAAAATCATCCGCCGGATGAAGGAGGTCTTTGATCCCCACAACATCATGAACCGGGGCATACTGCGGCCGGCCGGCTGATCGCTGGAGACGGAAAAAACATCATAAATTACTTTAAGTTGTTACGCTTTATAGATGGAAAATATTATGAATATTCTTGACGATATGAATGACGATGCTTTTGCCGACGCGGAAGAGCAGCTGAAAACCGAGATAATTGACACCGTCCGGCGCTGCCGGAAATGCAACTACTGCTATTCGGCCTGTCCGCTTTTCCAGTCGACGAGGGGCTTCCAGACCTCCGGGCCCTCCGGCATTATCCAGTCCCTCTACTACGGCATTGTCTGGGGGGAGCTGGAGGGGCAGGAAAAGGAAACCCTGCGTGATATTCTCTACCAGTGCACCACCTGCAACAGCTGCGTTTTGACCTGCAAGGACCGGGCTACCGGCCTGCCGATCGTGGAGGTGATTGAAAAGGGCCGCAAGCTGCTGGTGGAAATGATGAACGGTCCCATGCCCAGCCAGCGCAAGCCGATGGAACAGATTTATTCCCATGGGAATCCCTACCAGGAAGCCCAGGAAAACCGGCTGGCCTGGGGGAGCGGCCTGGAATTCAAGCGCCTGCCGGAGGAGAAGGCGGAAACCCTTTTCTACGTCGGCTGCACCACCAGCTATGAACCGGAGCTGCAGAATGTGGCCCGCTCGCTGGTGCGCATCTTCCAGCATGCCGGGGTGGATTTCGGCGTGCTGGCCGAGGAGAAGTGCTGTGCCGACCCGGTCGATAAAATGGGCGACATGTTCCTGTACCAGGAACTGGTGGAGCAGAACGAGGAAGCTTTCCTGGCCTGCGGCTGTTCGCGGCTGGTAACCGTTTCTCCCCATTGCTTCCACACCTTTACCCAGTCCTATGAGCAGTTGACGGCGGCCGGGATGGAAATCCTGCATTACGCCATGTACCTTGAAAAGCTGCTGGGTGACGGCTGCCTGCGGTTCAATGATGATGCTTCCCCGGTAAAAATCACCTACCATGATCCCTGCTACCTGGGGAAGCACCACGACATCCTGGAAGCACCCCGCAACCTCCTGCGCCGGCTGCCGGCGGTGGAGCTGGTGGAAATGGAGCAGCATGGCCGGGACAGCCTCTGCTGCGGCGGGGGCGGCGGCCGCATGTTTCACGAGGTGGAAGGCAACAACTGGCTGGGTGAGACCAGGAT
>JAOZRP010000362.1 GCA_029940125.1 bacterium | reverse complement strand
CCAGGGGCCGGGCCGGAATGCCAACCACCGTGGTGCGGAGCGCAACATCATTCGTGACCACGGCTCCAGCGCCAACGGTTGCAAAGCTACCAATTCGCATTTTATGATCAATGTCCTTTCCCTGCAGAACGACGGCGTTGGTACCAATATAAACACCTTTTTCCAGATGCACGTTGCCGGATATATTAACTCCGGGAGCAAGATTGATGAAATCTTCAATAAGACAGTCGTGACCAACTGTGGCATTGAGGTTGAAGATGCCAAAGTTGCCGAATGTTATTTGGTTGGTAAAACGGGTTCCGGCACAGATGATGTTGCCTTTTTTCTCTGCCAACGGTTCCTGCCGGCCAACAGTGCCGAAAGTTGCCGAGGGATGAATCAGGTTGGGATAGGGAAAATGAGGAAAACGGGAATACAACTTTTGCCGTAGCCGGTTGTCACCAACCCCCATAGCAAAAGACCACCCCTGAACCGCCAGTTCGGGAGCTTCAGCATCATTATACAAAGGATAACCAAAATACGTTTTCTGAGCCGGATTCAGATCCAGAAAAGCAAGATCCCGGCAGCCGCAGGCCAGGCAGATGTCGGCAACTTCCCGGGCAAACCCGGAAGCACCGAAAATAGCAATTTTTTTCAATTGAACAGTCATTTTTTCTAAGGAATATATACTTTCTCAAAATACAAACATTATTTCATTCAACAGAACCGTTTCATTGTCGCACCCCACTGGGAATATTCACCAGCCGTTTTGCCAGCCAGCAGGCATTTTTCAGTGAGCCACATTGAACATCTTTGAACATTTCCAGACGGTTCATCAATTGCCAGACAGGTCTGGCCATAATCCCAGCCGTATTACATTCTTCCAAAAAATGATTCCTCTCTACTTCATCGGCCAAGAGAATGGCATTCAACCAATAGTTGCTGATGGCATTTTCAGGCTCGGCACAAAAACCAATAGTGTCATACGTAGCAAAATAGCGGCGGTATGCTGCGGCCGTCTCCCGCTTGTTCTCAAGGATTTCCGCCAGCTGCTCCATCTGGGCACAACCAAGGGCGGCATTGATATTGGGCAGGCGGTAGTTATAACCGATTTCGTCATGAATATATTCATAGGGATGAGGGGCCTTTGCCGTTGTGGTGATATGTTTGGCCCGTTTTGCCAATGCTTTGTCGCTGGTGACAATCATCCCGCCACCGCCGGTGGTGATGGTCTTGTTGCCATTGAAACTGAAAGCGGCAATAGTACCGTAAGTACCGGTATGTCTACCTTTAAAGTAACTGCCCAGGCTTTCAGCCGCATCCTCGACCAGGGGAATGTAAAAGTTATTACAGATTTCGGCAATCTCATCAATCCGGCAGGGGTGTCCGAAGGTATGCATTGGCACGACTGCGGCGATTTTCCTGCCGGTGATTTTGTCGATGCAGATGCCGTTTCGCACCACCGCATGATCTTTCAGGAACGCTTCGAGAGCTTCAGGATCCAACCCCATCGTTTTTTTGTCAACATCAACGAATATCGGTTTGGCGCTGCAGTAGCTGATGGCATTGCAGGTGGCGACAAAAGTCAATGGCTGGGTAATAACTTCGCTGGCAGCTCCAACACCAACAAGTTTGAGTGCCACGTGCAGCGCCGCCGTACCATTGACCGTGGCAACCGCATATTTCGCTCCCGTAAATTCCGCCACCATGTGTTCAAAACGGTCCACAAACTCCCCGACGCTGGAAACAAAAGTCGAGTCGACGCACTCACTGAGATACGCCTTTTCATTACCTTGAAAAACCGGGGCGTGGAGAGGAATAAACCCATCCGTCTCATAAAGCGAACGGATAAAGTCAATCACATCCTGATATTTCATTGATCACATCTTCTCATCGAGATATTTTCCCCGCTCCTGGTGGCAAAAATCAGGAATCATCTTACCAAACAGTTCGACAAGTTGATCTTTACTCCAGTGTCCTGCTTTCCGGTAGTTTCGGATCGTCTTTTCAAATTCGTTTAACCGGTTGTCATCGTAAACAGGTTCGTTTTTTATGATACCGAGGTTGATAAAACGGGTCATATCGAGCACCTCTTTGTCGGTAAAAAACTCTTCAAAATCCTTTTCGCCAGTCGTGTCACTGCTGGTGAAGAGACAAGGCCATTTCCCCTGAACTGCAAGGGAGTTCACCAGTGCCCTTGCTTCCTCCTCGTTCTCACAAAGGTAAGGTTCATGCCCAAGATTCTCAAGGTATTTGAGCGCAATATCGGCGAAAGAAATCAAGTGGAGCTTTTCGGAAAGTTTAGGAAAGAAGATATCGCGATTATCACCGAAAACACAGCTCATCAAGCAAAGCTCACCAGATTCCTTGGGAGTGACAAAATAGCGTTTGATGTCGTTGGGAGCAACAAGAGGCTGGCACTTCTGAATACGTTGGTTGAAACCATGCAAGAGTGAACCATCGGAAAAAGCGACATTGGCAAATCGTGCGGTCGATATTTTGATTTTCCTGCTGCGACGCCACAGGAATAGTTCCATGATTCGCTTACTGGCTCCCATCATGTTAACCGGGTTGGCGGCTTTGTCGGTCGAAACACAAAAATATTTCTTTGTTCCCTTGGTGATTGCCTGGAGCAAGGTCTTATCAGTATTGAAAATATTAACCTCGATCATGCGCATCAGCGTATAGGGATCCTTTTCACTGCGGACT
>JAOZRP010000361.1 GCA_029940125.1 bacterium | reverse complement strand
TTTCGCCGCCGGCTCGGCTGCCGGTACAACCGCGGATTTCACTTCTTTCGCCGGGCTTTTTTTTGCCGCCGGTGGCGGCGCCGCTGCAACTGGCGGTTCATCAGCCAAACTGATGGTTACCTTCAGCCACTGCTCCTCCCTGGCAACCTGAAAATCAACCTTCTTTTTTAACGGCAGATCAAAAACAAAACGAACGGCATCTCCCCGCTGGGCAGCCCGGATGCGATGGAGCTCCGGGCGGTCGATAACCTTGGACATTACCGGCAGCGGCAACTTCTTCCCCTTGACGTCAATAACCAGACGGGGGGGATCCTCAAGGAAAAAAGACTGGTACTGATCAAGGACCGCATCTGATTGAATCACAATTTCACTATGGCCGTCAACGGCGGTAAAGGTATAGTAAACAGGAGATAAAACCTTGTCCTTCTTGTCCACCCCTTGCAGGGGACAAGAGGCTGCTCCCGCTCCCGACAAGCAAATTTCCAACAGGCAGCAAATCAGAAACAGGCTGAACAGTGATCGCGGCACTACAAGTTTTTCAACCAACAGCATAACGTCCCCTTTATTCATCCCAAGGCGGGCTTAAGGCCCGCAACCCAAATCAGGGTATCAGGATGTTCCGGCATAAGGTACTAACGGGTGACAATGAGTAATAGTAAAAACCCTGTAATCATTGAGCTAACAGCTAACGGCTAAAAGCTAACCGCTCAATTGAGGTTCATGAATCCAGAGCCCGGCGAACCGCCAGCCCGATTTTCGCCAGCAGATAGGGCTTTTTCACATAAGCGCCGGCACCCAGCCTCTGGGCTTCCCGCACCCGATCCGATTCGGAATAGCCGCTGGCAATAATGACTTTCTGCCCAGGATTTACGGCCCTGATCCTCTTGTAGGTCTCCAAACCATCGATGCCGGGATCCATGATCATATCCAGCACAACCAGATCGACCGCATTGCCTGCTTTAAAATAAGCAACCGCTTCCTCACCACTGGACAGCGCCGTTACTTTATAACCCAGGCTCTGCAGCATTTCCAGAGCAATTTGCCGCTGGTCGGCCATATCGTCTACCACCAGAAGACGTTCTCCCCGGCCGCGGTACTCATCGACTGAAACAACGCCCGCGCCCCGGTATATCTGTTGCCTGGTAGCCGGAAAATAAAGTGAAAAAGTCGTCCCTTCACCTTCAACACTTCGAACGTCGATAAAACCGTGGTGGTCATGAACTGTATTCCAGATAATTGCCATGCCCAAGCCGGTACCGCTGCGACCCATGACTTTCTTGCTGTAAAACGGCTCGAAAATCTTTTCAAGATCTGCCGCCGGAATGCCCGTACCGGTGTCCACCACCCGGCAGACAACATATTCGCCCCCATCAGCTACCGCGAGTTTTTTTTCACTGGCGTCAATATAGCAGTTTTCCGTCTCAATAACCAGGGATCCGCCCACAGACATCGCTTCCATGGCATTGACCACCAGATTCATCACCGTTTTAATCAGGTGAAGATGAGATCCCACCATATTCAGCAGGTCAGGCTCCAGCTTAACAACCAGACTAATTTCAGGATACAGTGACTTCAATTTTTCAAATTCGGGACTTTCCAGATACTCATTGATGATCCGGTTCAAGTTGACCACTTCTTCAGTAGCCGCGCCACGCCTGGCCAAAGTCAGAAGATCGTTGACGATGGCCGCCGCTTTTTCCCCGGAGCGCTGGATGATCAGCAAAGATTTTCGCAGCGGATCGTCAGGACCAACTTTCTGCAGAATAAGCTCCGGGTAGGTTACCAGACCGGACAACACGTTGTTGAGATCATGGGCCACCCCGGCGGCCAGCAGGCCGATGCCCTCCATTTTCTGGGCCCGCTGCAGCTTTGCTTCCAGTTCCTTCTGGGCGCTGATGTCGCGCAGGTTGATGACGCTGCCGGCAATGTCGCCTTCCTTCGTGTGATAAACAGCCCCACTGATGCTGACTGGAATTCTCTGGCCCTTGCGATTGAACCTCAACGTTTCATGGCCGGAAAAACTTTCTCCATCCAAAACTTTCCGGATCATCTTTCTGGTCAACGGCCAGGTTTCCTCCGGCACAAAACGGTCCAGTTTGCGGCCCTGGAGCTCTGCCATCGTCCAGCCAAAAACCCGGGTAAAGGCGGGATTCAAGTAAACCACCAGGCCTTCACGGTCATACACCACCACCGGGTCGGGATTGGATTCCAGCACCGTCCGGTATTTTTCCTCACTTTCCTCTAAAGCTTTAGCCCCCTGTTTCACCGCCGTTACGTCATGGCCGATGTTTACCAGTCCCTTGCGTGAACCATCAGGATGGAACACCGGAATTTTGGCTACTTCAAAAATCAGCTCCCGGCCCGAAACCGTCTTGATAACTTGTTCCTGACGATAGACGGTCCCCTGCTCCCAGGCCAATTCATCCATTTCTTTTCCCTCCAGGAAAACCTGGCTGAAAAAATCATGATCCCGGGCCATTTCCACGTTTGACTTGTTCAGGTATCCCGCTTCGGTAAGTTGAAACAACTGTCGGCAGGCCCGGTTGGTAATCAACCAGCGGCCCTTGGCATCTTTCAGGCAGATAATATCCGGGATTGCATCAATAAGGATACGAAGCCATTCTTTACTTTCTTTCAATTCCAGCTGAGAGCGGAGAAGCTCCACGCGCTCTGCTTCCAGCACTTCATTGGTAATCA
>JAOZRP010000360.1 GCA_029940125.1 bacterium | reverse complement strand
CAAAAGCCCAGCGGGCAAATTTGACCACCACATAATCCCCGGAAGGGGTGTATTTCTCCAAAGTACCGTCGCGCCAGTAAGGAATTTCGTCCATGGTCAGGCCGCCGGCCAGGAGGGCAGAAACATAAGCAATGGGAAAACCGGTGGCTTTTGAAGCCAGCGCCGAAGAGCGTGAGGTCCGGGGGTTAATCTCGATCACCACCACCCGACCGGTTTCAGGGTTATGGGCAAACTGGACATTGGTACCGCCAATCACCTCGATAGCCTCAACGATATCGTATGAATATTTTTGCAGGCGCTCCTGCAAATCAGGAGCAATAGTCAACATCGGTGCCGTACAGTAGGAATCACCTGTATGGATCCCCATGGCATCAACATTTTCAATAAAACAAACGGTAATTTTCTGATTTTTAGCATCACGAACCACTTCCAGCTCCAGCTCTTCCCAACCCAGAACCGACTCCTCCACCAGAACCTGGTTCACCAGGCTGGCCGACAGACCACGGGCACAGATGATCCGCAACTCATCAACGTTATACACCAGTCCTCCACCAGTACCACCCATCGTATATGCCGGCCGGAGGACAACAGGATAACCAAGCTCTTTGGCTACCTTTTCAGCATCTTCAACCCGGCTGACCGCTGTGCTGCGCGGCATCTCAATTCCCAGACTGTCCATAGTTTTTTTAAAGGCAGTTCGATCTTCGCCCCTTTCTATGGCATCGATATTCACCCCGATAACCTTGACCTTATACTTTTCCAGGATGCCGGCCTTGGCCAGTTCCGAAGAAAGATTGAGCGCCGACTGCCCCCCCAGGTTTGGCAACAAAGCGTCCGGCCGCTCGGCAGCAATAATCTTCTCCATGGTCCGCAGGTTAAGGGGTTCAATATAGGTAACATCTGCCATACCGGGATCGGTCATAATCGTCGCCGGGTTGGAATTGACCAGCACAATCTCATAACCCAGCGAACGCAGGGCCTTGCAGGCCTGGGTACCGGAATAATCAAATTCACAGGCCTGCCCGATGATGATCGGACCTGAACCAATAATCATTACTTTGTTAACATCTTCACGTTTCGGCATTGACACTTCCCCCCTTACGCTGGATACTGGTTATTAATAACCCGCAACATAGCATTTGCCATAGCAAAACTCAATAAAACATAAATCCGGATTAAAAGATTTTTTGCTTATTTCTGATAAAAAAGGGCGGACCATTACAGTCCACCCTTTTCTCTCACGCTCTAAAATCACACTTTCATTAAGCCTTCAAAATCCTTTTCGCGGCACCATCCAGGACGTCGGTAATAAAGGGAATGCCGGTTTCCTTTTCAGTTTCCCGGTTGGCGGAAAAAACTTCATCCCGGGTAATTTCAGAAACATTGAATTTTCTAACCCCAGCCAGCAGCTGCTGCAAGCCGGCAGCCAGCTTGTCGGCAAAAGTATACATGGCAATAGCACCATAAGGAATATTTTTCATTTCATCGGCTCCTACTTTTTTCTGTACGTCATAGTAGCCGGCAAAAATTTCATCGGCAGTCCGGCCGTACTGGGCCACATTGGGAGGCAGGCTGTCCCAGTTGCCATTCAACCGTATCCTTTCTTCGGGTTTGATTACCCCTTCCACATTGGCGCCAAGAAAGCCCGGAATCATCACCGCACGTCCCATTAAGGCCAGCTTGGTAAAAGGCGCACCAACAGCCAATGCTTTGAAAACATGATCTTCCCGGGCCAGGCCACCACCCAGACAGAGATCGACAACCTTGTCGCCCCGGTTGGCCAGGATACTGGCATACTCATGGGCTTTGGCATGAAGCAGCAGGGAAGGAACCCCCCAGGTCTCCATCATGTTCCAGGGGCTCATACCGGTACCGCCGCCGGAGCCGTCAATAGTCAACAGGTCAAGCTTGGCCTCGGTGGCAAATTTAATCGCCATGGCCAAAGCTTCCATGCCGTAAGAACCCGTCTTCAGGGTTATTCGCTTGTAGCCAATCTTGCGCAGGTATTCCACCGCCTTCATAAAATCAGCTCTTACCTCATCCACATCGGAAAGGTTGGTATAGCCTAAACGACTGTGGCGGGCAAAAGATTTAATTGCTCCGTGTTTAAAGGCTTCCTGGACTTCAGGCTTGTAGGGGTCTGGATCAACAATATAGCCCCGATCTTTAAGAAATTTGGCATATTCCAGCGAGGTTACCTGAATTTCGCCGCCGATATCCTTGGCACCCTGGCCCCATTTCAGTTCAATGATGACTTCCTTATCACCATACTTATCGATGATATATTCGGCAACCCCGTTCCGGGTATCTTCAACATTCATCTGAACGATGATCGCTCCGTAACCATCGTAATAGCGGAGAAACGTGTCAATCCGGCGATTCAACTCCGGCGCGTTGATAATTTTGCCATCTTCGAGAACTGATTCCTTGTCCACCCCGACAACATTTTCGCCAACGACAATGGGAAAGCCCACCAGAGCCGCCCCAACCGCAAAAGATTCCCAATATTTGGCAGCAATAAAGGTTGAACCCAGGGCTCCGGAAAGCAGGGGAATTCTGGCTTTGGTTTTAACTTCATTGCCAAATTCTGTTTCCAGGCTGACATTGGGAAAAATACAGTCATCGGCAGAATCAGACAACCCCTGCGGCAAGCCATGGGCGCCATAATTATAGCCCTGAATCCGCAGGGAATTATAATT
>JAOZRP010000058.1 GCA_029940125.1 bacterium | reverse complement strand
TTTATTGTAATAGTAGCTAGCTGCGGTGGATGTTCTCTCTGAGCCTTTAGTGTCCGGCAGCCGGTGACCGAACTGCAAGAAGAAGCAGGTTTCAGCCATCATTTGGCGCATATACTGGTCATCTTGATGGCCGTTTTTTCATAATCTGTAGTCCAATGTTTTATTAAAAGCTGATAAAAGATGATCACTGGAACTGCTCATCGGGAAATGAGTCTTTTCAGCTGAACATTGAAATGATTAACACGACATGTAAAATAATGCAAAGGTAGTGGTGGTATGGCTAAACGCTTTCTGCAGGTTGTGACTGGTTGTGTTTTGATGATGTTTATTTCTTTTGGTTACGCCGTTTATGCCGATGATGGTTCTTCCGGCGCCGCGGTCGTCGAGATGATTGCCCCGCTTCCCCACAGTGAAGTGATTGCCAAAAAGCCGCGGATCAGCGGCCGCTTCACGGTTCCAGTGGACCGGGAATCTGTACTTATCCTCCTTGACGACAGCGACATTACGGCCCTGGCGGAGATCACCGCGGACGGTTTTCAGTGCCGGGCTCCCCAGCTTCTGTTATCGGGCAGTCATATGATTACCATCTCCGGCAACGGCCCACAAGGTCCTTTCGAAGTTCAGGTGGAGTTTTTTTCCCGCCACAGCGCCATGCTGGACGAAATATACACCACCAACGAATGGGATTTGAATGCCCAGGCGAGCAATTACCATGCGAACTATGGGGATGACTTCAGCATGACCCATCTGGATTCAACCCTTAACCACCAGTCAGTGGTCAGAAAGGGCGACTGGGACATCAGCCTAGTGGCCAACGTTCGCTACCTGGAGCAGAGCCGGGGGGTAGCCCGCCCGGAGCGCAAGGGTTTTGACGTTCACGATTTTATGGTGCGCACCCATTATCAGCATGAGATGATCGATGCGGCGTTTGAGTTTGGCGACCTGCAGTTGGAGGAGTCACAAAATACGTTCACATCCCTGAGCCGTCACGGGGGGCAGTTCAACCTTGGTCTCGGGAATTTTTATGCCAATGCCTTTTCCGTGTTCAGCTGGGACACCTACGGAGTCCATGACGGCAGCGGCATCGGTTTCAATGATGATAAATATCTGCGTGGGATATCCGGCGGCATGAAAATGTTCAATGAACGGATTGATGTCAAAGGCTTTTATTTTGATGGCGGTCAGCGGCGCAATTCCTTTTCGACCTGGAGCCAGGAGGAGGGCAATGAGGGCGATGTGTATGGTTTTGTCGTCAAGACTGATCTCTGGCAGCGTAAATTGGCGACGGAGCTTGAATACGACCGCTCTGATTTTGATCCTGATATCAGTGACAATGAATCCAGTGAAAGCGACGAGGCCTTCAGGGTTGAGCTGGCCGGTGAGGGCGACTTGTATTCCTATGGGGCTTCCTATAAATATTTCGGTCCCGACTATGACCTTCCGGGAAATTTGAGTCCCCAGCGGGATTTCAGGGGTTTTGATGCTTTTGGCAGCCTGAACTATGCAAACCACAGTTTTGGGATTACCCTGTCCCACTCCTACGACAATGTTGATTCCGATTCTTCTTACGCCCGTACCACTTCGGATGCCGGCGGGTTGACCTATTCCTACAACGGTTTTGCCAGCTTTCCCATCAGCCTGGGGTATCAGCGGGCCATGGACAACAGCAAAGATGAGCCGGCCGGCGGCCAGGAAACCGACCTGATTACCGACACTTTTACCGTTGACATCGGCTATAACGGCCCAGGAATTTTCAGTGTAAACTTTTCCGGCCAGTACAGCCGTCAAAATGACCGTAGCGACCAGGATATGGATACCAGGACGACCAGCATCTGCGTCAGCCCAACGCTCACTTTTGATACCATGACCATAAGCTTGAGTTCGGGCCTGACCCGTTACAAGGATCTGCTGGCCGACATCACCAATGACAATTACACCTTTACCCTGGATGTTCAGGGCACTCTTTTCCAGGATGCGATCAGTTACAATCTCGGTGGCACCTACGACCGCACCGAGACGGATGAAGACCAGGGGGATGGGAACAATTTCAGCGGCTACGGGAGACTGGCATACAACCTGCCTTTTTTTCACGACCTGCTGAATCCAACCCTGGGGGTTGATTTCACCTATAACCGGGCCAAACAGGAGTCGGCCGATGCCCAGAAAGAAAGCTTGATTATGGGAACCTTGACTACCAGGATGCCGTTTTCGTTCTGATATTTGCTATTACAGGAGAGCCAGTATGAAATATTTTTCTTCATTATTATTGAGTAAGCGTTGTGGAACCGCCGGATTGTTCTGTTTCCTTTTCTTGCTCTTCTGGCTGCTTTTCCAGGCTTCTCCGGCGGGGGCGATTACCCTGTCTGTAACGCCTTCCAGCATCCAGTTGGGGGATTCAGTTCAAATAGCCATTTCACTTTACTTTGATCCTGTATCACCAGCCGCCGATGGTTCCGCGGAGGTGGATTACGGCGACGGCAGCGGCTGGCATCGTGTGGGACTGGGGACGAGTCCTGATCAGGTGAATTATTATATTAATCTCACTCACCGTTTTGATAGAGCCGGGACTTATGTCATTAGTGTTCGTTATTATCCTGGTACTTCTATAGGGGTACCGCCGGGGATTCCATCTGCGCCACTCAATCCTTCCCGCACGGTTACCGTCAATGCCAAGCTGGCCTTTACCCGGATCCAGGTTTATTTCAAAAACAAGGAATCCAAGCTGTTTGTCAAGAGAAACCAGCGGGACATCGAGGCCGCCGTTGATCTCCGGTATGAGGGATCCGGGCTGTTCAAGGGCTACTGGCAGGCTGACGACCGCATCCTGGCCCAGGTCATCAAAAATTTGCCCTATGCCAACAACCGGACGTTTACCCTGAAGCTGCCGGCGGTGCCGCCTCTGCCCACCCATTCCACCGGCTCGCACCGGCTGCGGTTCGTAATTACGGAACCGCCAATGAACATCACTTTTCCCGAGGTCGTCTACGTGGTTACCGGGGAAGACCTGGTTAACCGGCATCCCATCCGTCTGGCCGGGCCGGCAAATGAAGCGGTGTTGAATCCTGCCAGCTTCAGTTTTTCGTGGCAGGAGAAGCCCGGGGTTGCTTCCTATCGGCTGGACTTTTTTGGCGCCGAAGGCGAGGAAGTGGTTTTCTCCGCTTACAGTCGGGAACCGGCCTACCGTGTGCCGGCCAGTATTGTCAATAGCAGGTTCGAGGCTGATGCCATGTATCGCTGGCGGGTCATCGGTCTGGATGAAAACAACCTGCCGGTGGCTGAAAGTGAAATATCCAGTTTTTCCTTCAAACCCGGGTCATAACGGGTCATAAAATATTGCAGGTTGCCGGCGGGTTTGTACCGCCGGTGGACCCGGTGAAATATTTATCCGGATATGAACATGAATAATTGTCTCCAAGTGCTGCTCCGACCGGCGTGAATGCTGCCGGCCGGAGTTTTTTTTGATCATCGGTTTCAGTCGTATCCGGTATGCTTTTTGCGAGGCATTGAATGCCGGCAACCGGTGCTGTTTTCAGGAGCGACATCGTGAGCTGCCCAAAGTTTTTCCCGGCGATTGAAGCGTAAAAGTTGCCTTGTTTGAGCCCGGCAGGGCGAGTTTGGCAACTTTAGCGTCATGAGCCGATGGAAAAACAGGCAAGCGAGCGCCAAAAAGCGCTGAAAACTGCACCGGTTGCCTCACGCAAGTTTCTAACCGGACAGTACTGCATTGGTTCACCGGAGTGATGGTGGACTGCAGCGATGTGAAAACCATCGATACGCGAGTTTTTTTGATTGCCGGACCTTTTGACTTGTTTCCATCCGGAAGATCAATTTCCGGATGAACCCTGACCTGGAGGCCGCCCATGTTGCCCGCTGAACGTTCCTGCCGATTTATCGCCTTTTGTTTTCTTAATCTTGTTGTTTTCCTGCTCTTCGTCGGCCAGGCCTGGGCCGTCGATGTGCACATGTTTTCAACTTCCAGCGGCAGCACCACCCGGGGAATGACCTTTAAAGCGGACCTGGTGCTGGTGCCGCACTCGTTGACCATTGACAAGCAAAAGGTCACTGTCGGGGACCGCCTGGAAATCAAAGCGGTGGTGCAGAATCCCGATGCCGTGGAACGAAAAAAAGTGCGGATCCGTTTTACCTGCGGCCGCCAGCAGAAAGATATTTTTATCAACCTGCGGCCCAGACAGAAGCAGCCGGTCCGTGCCGTCTTGGTGGTGCCTGCCCCGCCCGGAGTGAAGCCGGTCCGGGTTGAAGTTAATCCCGTGCACCGTGAACTGGCCGAACGCAATTACGGCAACAATGCGGAGACCAAAAGAGTGGTGGCGACGGAGAAAAAGATTCTGCGGGTGAAACTGCAGAAGCCCTCCTACCAGATTGAAAGTTCCTCGCCGCACCAGGCTCCCAGTCTCACCCATGTAGAAGCCTTTCCGATTGTTACTGGGGTGCGTCCCCAACAGCTGGAAATTGGCGGGGAGTATTCCCTGGAGCTGCGGGGCAGCGGCCTTTCCGGGAGCATGAAGCTCGATTTTGGCCCGGGCGTCCAGGTTGCGGGGGATGTGCTGCCCTATGACAACTTTGTTCTCGTGCCGGTGGTTGTGGCTGCCGACGCCGCTCCCGGCAAAAGAACCATCACCCTGAGCGTGCGGGGGAAAAGCAAGGTTCAGCGGCCGACCATTACCCTGGTGGCTGGGGAAAAGGTGGCGGGATTGACCATTACTCCTTCCCCCCTGGTGCCGGGGCGGAAGTACCAGTTGAACATCCAGGGAGATGTTTTTCCTCCGGAGCCGTCTGTAGTTTTCGATGCGGGCATTCAACCGGTGGGGGAACTGCAGATAGTTGACCAGGGCAGCGCCCGAATCGAGGTGCAGGTTGCCGACTCCGCCCGCCCGGGCCGGCACCTGGTGCGTTTGCAGGGGCAGCCGCCGGTTCAGAATGCCGCGACCCTGGCCCTGCCGGCCGCGGCCGTGGAAGGTTATGTCGAGGTTGCCGCTCCGTCCCTGAAACCGCCGCTGAAAAAAGTTTTCAAGCCCATTCCAATGGCTTTACGGCCGGTTTTTTCCTCCCTGCGTCCCGACCGGTGGCTGCCGGGCCGGAGCTACCAGGTTGCCATCCGGGGCGACCGCCTTGACGTCATTGAGACCGTTTCCTTTGGCCCGGGAATCCGGGTGAGCAACCTGAAGCACCGGGGAAAAACCGGCCTGGTTTTTTCCCTCCGGGTGGACAAGAAAACCAGCGCCGGAATTCGCTTTGCCGTGGTTGAACAGAACGGCCAGGAAGAGAAAACCTCGCTCAGGGGCTGGGTGGTCAAGCCGTCAATGAACTTGACCAGGGTTCCGTCCCTGGTCTGGCCGTCGGAAAAAGACATCGTCCTGCGCCAGGGAGCCGTTTTCCTTCAGGAACCGGAGTGGTCGTATTCCGGTGACATGGCCAACAACCGCCACCCGGTGCCGGTGCTTAACGATGAGACCGTCCTGATCTGGAAGGAAGAAGTTCCCGGCCTGGCCGATGAGTTTGAAATTCGCTTCATGACCCCCCAGGGTACGATTGTCTACACGAAAACCATTAACCTTGGCAATCCGGCCGTCTACATTACCGCTTTCAAGCCCGGCAGCCGGTTCATTGCCGAACTGCTCCACCAGTTTGGATCCATCGGCGACCGGGCCGGCATAAAATTCAAGCAGCAGCGGCCGGATATGGAAAGGGCCCCCACCAAGGCTTCCCGTCCTTCTTTCGGGATCAATGACCGCCCCCAGAGCAAAATGACGGGGGTGCGCGGCCTGCCGGGAGAGGGCCGGGCCACGGGCCGCAAGGCCGGCTTCCAGAAATACAGCCTAGAGTCCCCGGTTTTTTCCGCCGCCTATGTTCCCGGTGCCGCTGCCGGCTCCCGGCGGATGACGCCCGTGGAGAAATATATCCGGGACAATAAAGACGATGTTAGTCTGCTCTGGCAGGTGGTCGGCTATAAACGGGTACGCTGTTCACCGGACAGCGCCCAGCCGGCCGGGAAAAAGCTGAAAAACCGGAAGCTGGGCAAAAAGAAAAAAGAGAATGTTAGGGTGTCGTCGTCAACCGAGCTGGTTGAGATTGAAATCTCGGAACGATGGCCTTTGCATTTGCCGGAGGCCTGGCCTACGGGGGTGACCTGCGATGAAAAGAACCAGGTTGAGCTTGACAGGATCCAATGGTCGCATCCCGCCGGCCGCAAGGACGAGAACCATTATCCCGGCGACACCATGAAGATCGGCGGCAAGTTTTCGATCAAAAATTCCCCCTGGGCGATCAGCGTCAAAACCTCCAGCAAGTTCAGCGGTGGAACCATAGCGGATGATACCTACCAGTTCAACAATGTCATCATCGACTGGGGGGACGGCACCTGGACCAGGCTCCAGGCCATGGCCATTGAGTCGTCCCTGCCCGGCTGGTCCAACGCCGATTTGATGAAGTTCAGCGAATCACACCAGTATTTTTACCCCGGCACCTTCCAGGTGCGGATCTATGTGGTTCCCCAGGACCAGATGGATCAGGTTGATCGGATTGTTGCCGCCCATGCCGCCCGGCCGGCGGCAGAAACCGCCGCCAGTGATGAAAAAACCATCATGCTGGCTTCCAATGACCGGATTGTCAGCGATGCCGGCGGCCTCGGCTACTCCCTTGGCGAAGGCGGCAAAGCGCCTTCAGCCGCCGCGGGCATGGAAATGCCCGGCAGCCGGATCTTTATGCTGTACTGTGAGCCGATAGACGTTACCATTGTCCAGGATACGGCGGCCACCGGGCCCTTGCATCTTGATGCCGTTGAGATTGTGGCTTTTTCTTCCAACGACGTGGCTGCCAGTCCGGGCGGGATCGGGAAGCATGATTTGAAAAAGCTCGGCAAGCTCCGGAAAAAGGGCGGCGGGAAGCGTATCTCCAGGTTGAAGGCCGCGGCTGGAAAGCTGGGGAAAACGAATGACGTTCACTCCATAACCAAGGATATTGATCGAAGCAGGATTGTTTCCCTGGGCGAGGATGCCACGGTTTCCACCTGCGACGGCGGTCTGTGGGCCCGGGGCCGGTTGACATATTACGGCCAGGGCTATGCCCGGATTCAGTGGCTGGTTGACGGAGTGGTGGTCAGCAGCCGGGATGTCAAGATCGGCCCGTCCGAGCTGCGCCGCGACCTTACGACCGATTCGTCTTCCTGGGGCGAGCCGCTGCGCTCGGACTACCTTCTGGAATCACCCCGGCTGCCGGTCAAGGATGTCGGCCTGCACCGGGTGCAGCTGAGCGCGATGGTTGTTCCTGATCCCACCTGGTCGATGGTGAACGCGGTGGCTCTGCAGTCGTCGCTGAAAGGGTTGAACATGAAGGGATCCGGCAAGGATGGTGGTTCTGTCGGTTCCCGGTCGGCCCTGCCCCCGGTTGTTTCCAAAGGCGGCCTGCGGCCGGACGTGATCCCGTTTTCTTCATCAAGTGGAATTATCAGTAGAAAGTGGTCAACCGGTTCCGGCCTCATGATGAAAGCACTGAAAGAAAACATGTCCCGGAATTTTTCCCCGTCCGGGAAAATAATGTTCCAGCCTCCGTATGCCGTCATCTCTCCCGAAAAACGCTACCTGGTGCAGGAAAGTACCAGCGACCTGCCCTGCCGTTTTAACTTTCCCACCCAGGAAGGCGTCTTTGAAGTGACCGGTTTGAAAAACCTCCAGGTCAGGAATAATATTTACAGCGGCAGCGGGCTTTTGATCTATAAGCTTCCGGACGGAGGCCCCGGTTCCACCAGCGAACATTACCTTCCCATTTCCTTTCAGCAGTGGCAGGTTGCCGACGGCCTGACCGTGCAGCAGGGGGTGCTCGAGGTGCATGCCAGTGAAAAAATCGACGGCCTTCCCGGCATGACTGCGACCCTGACTGCCCTGAAAGGCGTTGCCGGCAGGCACCTCAAGGCGATGATGGACGTGGCGATCAAGGATGCCACCATCCGCCTGTCCGGTTCCGAGGTGCCGCCGTCGTGGTCGGGAGTGTCGTCGCCGCTGTCGGCGGACGGCGACTGGTATGCCGACGGCCTGCACATGGGTCGGACCAGGATCGGCTGGTGCATGACCAATATCGAATCGAATGACGTCCGCCTCGATCTCAGCCATGTCGAAGGTGAATCGCCGGACTGTGGCTACGGTGGTCCTGCCTGGGTGGGGGTTCACCTGGGCGCCGCGACTTTGCATCCCTACATGTTCGACCTGGTGGACGTACCCGTGGCTGTTGCCGGCTGGGGCATTACTGATGCCGGCCTCTGCGGCCATGCCGAAACCGGCAGTTTCAGCCACGCTTTCGGCGACGGCAGGATTGGCTGGAGCAAGCTGACCATCAATGCTTTCAAAAGCGGTCTCAGCGTTCACTATGCCGGTTTCTACGTCGACATGGCCTGGCCCAAGGTTCGCCTGGAGGGCAGCGACACCCATTTCAATTATTCACCGGGCGGCGATGTTGACATCCAGCTGGGCCTTGACCACCTGCCGGTCAGCACAGAACACTATGACGTCATTGATATGAAAATAATTCCCAAGGACTTCATCCACGCGGAAAGCGGCTGGGGCCTGCAGGCCGATGCTGAATTAACCTTCAGGGACGAGCAGGGCGGTCTGTTTGCCGATGCCGTGGCCGTCAACGACCTCTTGTTTTCCATTTACGGCTTCGTGGAATATACCGGTTCAACCATCCCGCTGGACATCAAGGGCCAGGTTGGGGGAGCCGACGAGGTGATTTCCGCCCTGGACGTCAAGGTTGGCGGCGAGAACGACCGCCGCAAACTGACCCTTGATTTTACCACTGAGTTTTCGCTTGAGGGACTGGGCCGGTCCGAGCAGCCGGTGCATATCATCTACGGCATCAACAAGGACGTCAACCACGACGCCTTTTCTACCGGTCCGGAGCACCCGGCGGAGATTGTGCTTAAATCCCACTTCCCGGAAACTAACCCGGTGAGCAGCAATGAGTTTCGCATCAAGTATCAACATGGTTCCGGCCAGGCGGGCGGCGGGGGGCTGAAGTATGCCGACAACTCCTCCTATGCCAGCGTCGTGGATGACAGCGGCCTGGGATATCTTCAGCTGGCTTTGGGGGCGAGCATGTCGGGCGGCGGCTGTGGCAACGACACCTTCGGCGGCCATGTGGACACCCACATGTTCGGTGACAATACCCCCGCCATTGAGGGCACGTTCCGCTTCGGGAATGAAGGCGGCAGCCGCTACTGGCTGGCCTTTTTCCGGGGCGACAACCTGCACGTCCCAGTTTTTACAGAGGTTTACCTGGAAATGGTTCAGGGCGGCCTGGCCTACAATTTCGATCATGACGCCTTTACCCAGGCCGGCGGCTTCAATGCCTGTCCCAGTCCTGGCAAGGGGGTGCTTTTCTCGGCCGGCATGGGCCTTTCCATCGGGGAGTCGAATGTTATCAGGGCCGACGGAGTGCTGACCATCCAGCCCAGTGATTCCTATTATGAGCTGCTTGGCCATGCCCTGCTGTTCGGGCAAGCCGATTTAAGAGGTCGGCTGCGCTACTGGCAGTCCGCCTTCGACGGGGAAATTTGGGGTGATGTTTCCCTCCTGGGCGACCAGATTCACATTACGGCGCCGGAACACAGCTGCGGCGTCCACCTGGATTCCGGGGTCTGGAAATTTTTCATGGGCACCAGGGAACTGCCGGTCAGCGGCCACCTGACCTCTGCCGTTCAGGGGGAAGCTTACCTGCTGCTGGGCAGTGAGGAGGGCCTCCTGGTCGGAGCGAATTATTATCGCTATTATGAAAAAACCTACGATGGTTGGGGGGCGGCCGGCAACGTGTCGCAGGCAGGGGAGGTTTCCCTGGCTCTCAACCCCCTGCGTTTTGACGGCGGCCTGAGCGGCCATATCAGCGGGAAGTTTATCAACCCGGTGAAAAATATCGGTCTGGACGTCGATACCCATGCCTGGATTGGCTGCTGCAGCCCGGTGAAATTCGGCTTCGGCTTCAGTGTTTCCTGCTGCTGCCTCAAGGGTGGGGCCGATATTTATATTCTGCCCAGTCCCGGCATCGGTGCCCACGCGAAATGCACCTGCTGCAATCCGAAGGACTGGTTTTGATGTAGCGGCCGGGGCCGGTGAAAGCGTTCATTGGGAAATGAATGCTTTCCCGATCAACACCAAGGCGGGCTTGGCGCCCGCAACCCAAATCAGGGTGTCAGGATGTTCCGGCAT
>JAOZRP010000359.1 GCA_029940125.1 bacterium | reverse complement strand
AAAGTTAACGATGTGGTGGCACTAAAAATCGTTAACGATGTCCTGGCATTTAACACTTAACAGTTAGCTATTAGTTTAATGATTACGTGATATTAAAACTACCCCCTTCCAACGTTCCTTTACCTAAAAAGGAGTGAGCCATGACGCATTTCAAACATTCCAATGTGAACCTGGAAATGGAGGCATACGGATTCGACACCGTAGTCAAAAGCCACTGTCGCTTGTGTCACGGCGGCTGCGGCGTCCTCATCTATCTCAGGGATGGGAAGATCAAAAAAATTGCCGGAGATCCGGACTGCCCCATCAACCACGGGACCCTGTGCAGCAAGGGGCTGGCCGCCGCCCAGCTGGCCTATCATCCGGATCGTCTCACCTACCCGGTCAAGCGCATCGGGCCAAAAAAAAGCGGCAAATGGCAGCGCATTACCTGGGATGAAGCCCTGGATACCATCGCTGAAAGAATCCTCGCCTACAAAAAAGAGTACGGTGCCGAATCCGTGGTGATGGGCTACGGAACCGGGCGGGACAATGAAAGCGTGATTTACCGGTTTGCCAACCTCCTCGGCACCCCCAACGTCCTGACGGCGGGACACTTCTGCTACGGTCCCCGCATTGCCACGAGCATCCTGACCTGCGGCTCCAATCCCATTGTGGACTACGCCAACAACCCCAAGTGCATCATGATGTGGGGCAACAACATCGTCATCAGCAACCCGGATGAATATAAGGGAGAAAATTTTTCTGTTGCCTATAACAAGGGCGCCAAGCTGATTGTCGTCGATCCCCGCCTGACCCGGGTGGCGGCCTGTGCCGATATCTGGCTGCAGCTTCGGCCCGGAACCGATACCGCCCTGGCGCTGGGCATGGCCAACGTGATCATCACCGAAAACCTTTATGACCGTGAATTTGTTGAAAACTATGTCCACGGGTGGGAAGCGTTCAAAAAACGGGCGGCTGAATATCCCCTGGAACGGGTGGAAAAAATAACCTGGGTGCCCAAAGAAAAGATTGCCGCGGCTGCCAAGCTTTACGCCACCACCAAGCCGGCGGGCATCCAGTGGGGGGTCGCCATCGAACAGCAGGTTACCTGCGCCGACAACGACCGGGTCCTGATGGCCCTGATGGGCATCACGGGAAATATCGACATCCCCGGCGGCCAGGTTCTCTTTAAACCGCCGAAAATCCGCTCCGTCAGTGAATTTGGCGCCCACCGTCTTCTGCCGAAGGAACAGGCTGCCAAGCGGCTGGGGGGTGATCGCTTCCGTCTCGCGGGGAATTTTGCCATCATCAATCCAAAGTGCGTCTGGGACGCCATTCTTGAGGAAAAGCCCTACCCCGTCAAAATGCTTTTTTTCATCAGTTCCAACCCGCTCATGACCCGCGCCAATGCCCTGGAGGTCCACAAAGCCCTTGAAAAGGTTGAATTCATGGCGGTTGCCGACTTTTTCATCACCCCAACGGCGGAGCTGGCCGACATCGTCCTTCCCGCCTCCACCTGGCTGGAGATGGATTACGTCGGGGATTTCTGGAAACGCCACGGCTATCTCCTGCCCCGGAGAAAGGCCATCCAGGTGGGTGAATGCCGCTCCGACCATGAAATGCTCAATGACCTGGCCCACCGGGTCGGACAGGGGGAATACTGGTGGGATACCTTTGAAGGCGGCTTGGATTATATTTTGGAACCCATGGGGCTTACCTGGTCGGAATTCAAGCAGATGGATTATCTGCGGGGAAAAACGGAGTACCGGAAATACCGGAAAAAGGGCTTTTCCACCCCCACCAGAAAGTTTGAGCTGGCCTCCACCCTGCTCGAAAAATGGGGCTATGATCCCCTGCCCCAGTTTCGGGAGCCGCCTGAAAGTCCCGTTAATACGCCGGAGATCGCCCGCGACTATCCCTACATTCTGATTACGGGAATGCGGCAGCCGGGATTTTTCCATTCGGCCAACCGCCAGGTTCCCTGGCTCCGGGAACTGCATCCCGAGCCAAGGGTTGAGATTCATCCCGAAACGGCAAAAAAGGAAGGGATCAGTGAGGGGGACTGGGTCGTGATAGAATCCCCGAGGGGCAGGGTGCGGCAGCGGGCAAAACTGTCGGAGGGCATCGACCCCCGGGTTGTCGGGGCCCAACACGCCTGGTGGTTCCCGGAAAGGAAAGACCCGGACCACGGGTGGGCGGAATCGAATATCAACATTCTCACGGATAACGCCTACAAAGCATGCGACCCGGCCATGGGCGCCACCAGTGTAAGGGTGCTCCTGTGCAGAATATATCCGGAAAACCGTAACAGGGAGGCATAAACATGGACACCTACCAGCTTTTGATAGATGACGCGGCCTGCTGGGGCTGCCAGGCCTGTGAAGTTGCCTGCAAGCAGGAAAATAATGTTCCCGACGGGGTCAAAATAATCCGCCTGGTGGAAATCGGTCCCCGGTATATTGCCGGAAAACCGGATTTTTCCTTCAGCGTGGCCTTCTGCCGCCAGTGCGAAGCAGCTCCCTGCATTGACGCCTGCCCGGAAACGGCCATTCAGAGACTTGAAAACGGCATCGTTTATCTCGATTCCGAAAAATGCAGCGGCTGCCGGGCGTGCATGGAAGCATGCCCCCATGATGCCATTGCCTTTGATGAAGAACAAAGCGTGGCCATGAAGTGCAACCTCTGCTACCACCGGGTTGAAAAAGGGCTGGTTCCCGCCTGCGCGGA
>JAOZRP010000002.1 GCA_029940125.1 bacterium | reverse complement strand
CGGTGAGGATGGTCACCTTGATCTGATAACTCCGGCCATCGGAAACAAACTGGCTGGGGTCGGGGCAGTCGCAGACCTTGAAAAACAGGCGGTTGCCGGGCCGGGTTTCTGTAGACTCCTCCAGACCGGTCACATGCGTACCAGAACAATAACCATAAGCCGACTCATAATCAAAAATCTTACAGGTATCCTCGGTACTTTTCTGATCTCCAGTCACTCCCTTTTCGCCCAGCCCGATATAGCCGGTCTTGGCATTCTTGCACCGGTAATCACAGGGATCTCCCTCGGCGGCAAAGGCCGGGATGCTCAGGGCCAGAGCCATCACCAGTGCCAGCACCATCACCATTATTCTGTTTCTCTTCATCTCTTCCTCCTTACTGATTTGTTGTTGTAAGTCTTGCTACTCAATGTCTCAATTACTGCTGGTCATGCACGCATAACATGTCTTCTAAAATAAAAACAGAAAATAACTTGTCGCTGCCTAGAGCAGCCAATGCACTCAAACCTCTCGGCGTCTACCACACCTCCTTTCAACCACCTTGGCTAGGTTCGTTTTATTTCAATCTGGCATCAGCCGCGGGAGGCCAGCCGCCCACCGGCAGTTTTGCCAAGCTAAAGCCGTCACCTGTTCCTCTAAAACAGCTACCTAGCTTCATCAAACTCTTTTGTCAAGCTTTTTTTTATGGCGCCGGTAAAAAAACTCTCGCTGATCCAGGACAATGGGCAAAAAAATAAAACAGTGATTAATTTTCAGTCAGCAGCGAAAGCGGCAAACATATCAGTGATTTCGGCGGTCAGCAGAAAAACTTTACCATAAAGTTGTTTTTCAGGCAAAAAAAATCAACAACAATTTTGCATCCCGATTACCATCAGGTAACCATGAGAAAAGCACCGCCGCCGTCAAAACGCTGACGATTTCCATCAGGTACGGCCTTTGCTGACCTGCGGTTCCGGCAATCCCTGCCCGGGACCCAGAAAAGACATGCAGGATACATGCCATCTCCCACCGCCGACAACCGGGAATTACTGGTGGGCCAGCTTGGCCTTGATAACTGCCAGGCGGTCCAGAAAAGCCCGGCTGACAAAGCTGGAATCCACCTCGCTTTTGATCACATGCGGGGTAATGAAAATCATCAGCTCGGTGCTCTGAAAAATTTTCCCCTCGTAGCCAAACAGGTATTTCAACCACGGCACCCGGGTAAGGTAGGGAACGCCGAAGTTGCCCTTGCTGCTCAGCTGCTTGATGATGCCGCCGATAACGATGGTCTGCTCGTCCTTGACCGCCAGGGTGGTAGCGGCAATACGCTTGTTGAACAGCGGCGAATTAACCCCTTCAACGGTTTTTTCGGAAACCTCGCTGACTTCCTGGGTAATGTCCATGCGCACCATGCCGTTTTCGTTGATGTGGGGAGTCACCGTCAGGATGACCCCGGTATCCCGATACTGGATGGTTTTGTCGGTGGTGGTGGCGGTTGAACCGGATTCCGTGGTCCGGTACTCCGAGGTGACAATGGGAACTTCCTCGCCGATGTCTATCCTGGCCTCGTGATTGTCAAAAGCCAGAATATGGGGCGAGGAAAGCACGTTCACCCGGTTCTGGTTGGCAAAAGCCTTGATCGCCAGGGTCAGGCGATTGGTGTTGGTAACCAGGTAGGTCAGGCCGGAGCCGATCAGGCTCTGGTCCCCCGGGGGAACGACCCCCAGGCCGCTGGACAGGCTGATGATGCTGCTGGCGTCAGTCCCGAGAATGTTGTTCATCAGGTAGCTCCACTCAATGCCCAGCTTGCTCCTTTCATCCAGAAGGATCTCGGCGATGGTGACCTCGATCAGCACCTGCCGGGGATAGAGGTCCAGCTTTTTGATCACCGGCAAAATTTTCCGGTAGTCGGAGCCGGTAGCCCGCACGAGGATGGAATTGGTGGTTTCATCAACAATGAAGGTTACCGGATTCTCCAGGGCGCCGCTGACGGCCGAGGCCGGCACCTTGACCTTTTTTTTCTTTTCCAGACCGCTGGTCAGCTTCACTTTTTTGATCGGCGGCTGCTTTTTGTCCTGGTCCCGGGAATCCCGCGTCTGACGGCCATCGCCAAACAACCCCTTCAGCACTTCAACCATATCGGCGGCAATGCCGTTCTGCACCGAATAGATAAAGACGCTCTGCTCCTGTTCCTCCTTGACCCCTTCGGGAAGTTCACGGTCCAGTTCATGGATCCATTGATCGGCAAAAGCCATCACCTGGGGATCCCTGGTCATGGCCAGGATCATATTCAGCCGGGGCAGGGCCATGAAGGAAAGGGCCGCCCGGGCATTATACCGGCCCTTCGGGCCCAAACCCACGGTTTTGGTCAGGGACTCCAGCTCCTTGAGGATATCCTCGGCCAAAACTTTCTGCAGGAAATAGACCCGCAGGTGCAAATCGGCAAAAACGCTGACATCAAACAGCTTGACCAGTGAAGCAATGTTCTGCAGGACATGGGGATAATCGCTGACCAGCAAAATGCCGCTGGCTTCATGGGCATAAACCATCGCCCCCTGGTGCAGATACGGCTTGATGATTTTCGCCAGTTCGGCGGCGGTAATGTAGCGCAGGTGAAAAGCGCTGATCGCCTGCCCCTTGCGCAGCTTCCCGTCCAACAGCAGCTGTCCCCCGGGCAGCTCTCCGGGAACCTCCGAGAGGGGCACAATCTCCAGCAGCTGTCCATGGCGGACCATGGCGGCACCGTTGAGACGCAAAATCCCCTGCAGAACCTGGGTGATCTGCGCCCGGTCAAGCTTTTCATCCAGCTCCAGGGTTACCTTGCCTCCGACCTTGGCATTGATGATAAAGTTCTCCTGCAGCAGGTCCATGAAAACCCGCAGCACCTCCACCAGGTCGGCCTGGTCAAAATGGAGCTTCACCGTTTCAGGCCCGATTTTTTTCCCCGAACCTTCGCCGGACGGCACCGCCTTCGTCGACACAACCGAGGAATTCTGGTAAAAAAGCTGCTGCATACTGCGGTTAAAATCCGCTTCCCGCTGCGTCAGTTCCTGCATGGCATCCCTCTCCGGGGCAGCTTCCCCGGTCCCGGTTTCGGCGGCCGGCGTCGCCGAAGGCGCCGCCGGCGGCGCCGGCTTCTGCTGCCCCTGCATGATGCCGGGCATCATGGCTTCCTGCCGCAGCGAGGGTTCCAGAACGGTGCAGGAGGATAAAAACAATAAGGCCGCCGTCATCAATAACAGGCCCAACACCAATGGACTGACCAACGGAAGGCTGTTTCTGGTCATCAAAGCATCTCTCCCTGAAAAGCGTTTTAAAACCATGCCGGCACCTATTTCCTTCGCCGCAGGGTGGCGCTGCCAAAAGGAGTGTTTATGGTTTCTCCCGTTTTTTTGGCCCGCCTGACTTTCGCCGCCCGGCGCACCGACGCCGGGGAAGTCTCCTTTGCCCGTTTCACGGTCAGGGACGGTTTGCCGTCATTCGCGGATCGGGACACGCTAAAGCTGCCCCGATTGGCGGTTTTTTTCGGCCATTGTTTCTTGCCCTCGTAAAGGCCGACGGTAAAAACGGTGCCATTCACATCCTTCAAAACCACCTCTTTTTCCCTGATTTCCAGCAACTCATAGGATTTCTTTCGCTTTATATCGCCATCGACGGCAACATCCCCTTCGGTCAGCAACTGCCGTTTGTTTTTCCGGCTGAACCGCCTAAACTCCAGCATGGCCCGTCGATGCTCGCCAACGACCACCGTACCGTAAAGCACAACGTCCTTCCGGCTTTTCGGGGTCTTGACCGACGCAGATTTCGGTTTTGCCTCATCATGTTTCACTTGCGGCGCCCAGGCACGCCGATCACGAGCCAGAATGTTCCGGTCCACGATTACCTGGCAGCGGGCCTTATCTACCCGCGGCTTTCTCAACCGGGCTTCCAGTTCCTTAACCAGCGCCGCCCCTTTTTCATCCCTGACCGCGGCACTGGCCGCCAGGCACCCAAAATCCACCCGGGAATGGCGTTTATATGCCTGCCGGTCAAGCAACAACACCAGGCTGCCCAACAGCAGCAACAGAAGGCTGATCAACTGTCGATAGGCAAGATGTTTCATAATTCCCGCATCCTGGTCGCCGCCGCCAGCTCGAAATTCAGGTAAAAGAAACGCTGATCCCGACGACTGATGGATTTGATTTCCAACTGCCGGAAAAAAAGATACAGCGGGCTGTTCTGCACCTGTACAATAAAATCGACAATCGGGCCAATTTCAGCCCGGCAGTTGACCCGGAGCTGCAGCCATTCCAAACCATCAAGGGTTACGTGGGGCAGGATTTTGACGGTTTTAACATCAATCTTGCTTTTGGCGGCCATGTCCTTGAGCAGACGCTGCAGCCTGGCTTCCGCCAGCGACGGGGTTTCATCCCAGATAAAACGGTCGGCAATCAGTTTCCGGCGATATCTCTTCAGGGCTTCATGCCGGGCCCGTATCTTTTTGCCGCTGCGGATGATGCGCATGCTCTTTTCATATTGAAGTTCAAGCAGGCTGATTTTCTGATCCAATTCCTGGTTGCGCTGCACATAAATGCCAAGCAGGAAGCGAGCCACGACCAAAAGCAACAAGACCACGGCCAGAGAAAGCAAAAACCGACGGCGGTTTTCGGGCACCCGCAATTGCTGCCACAAGCCCTTCACCTCAGCCTTCCTCCCTTTCCGACCGCCACCATTTCCTATTGCTCCAGCGTGGCCACAATCTTGAACGTTTCCTGTGATCCCTTGCTGATCACCGGTGAATCAAAATGGACATCCTTGAAGAAAGGAGAATTTTCCAGAAGCTCCAGGATCCCGGCGGCCGAACTGGCATAACCACGCAGATAGAGCCGGTATTTTTCCAGCCGCACGGAAGTCAGGTAGCTGTCCGCCGGCAGCAGTTCGGTAATTTCCCGAAGCAGGTCGGCAACCACCGGCTGTTTTTGGACCAGCCGGGCAAGAGTTTGCATTTCGGCGCTGATCGCCTGATTCTGGTGCAGTTCGCCACTGACCTGTTCAACCTGCGGTTGCATTTTTTGCAGCCGGCGCTCAAGTTTTGCCAGTCGGCGGTTTTTCCCCGCCAGGTTCGCGACGGGATAAGCCAGCACTGCCAGCAAGAAGAAGCAGAAACAGGCAGCACGAAACCAAAACATCACCTGCCGGCGCTTCATCACCGCCGGGGAAATAAGCGACAGCCTTCCGGGAATTTTTTCCAGGCCGTCCCGGCTCGCCGGAACCGCAGCCAAATCCAGCGGCTTGACGGTCATACCCTCAGGCTGCCAGTCATCGCCGGCGGCGGCATCGGCGTCATACCACAAAACGTCAGGCACCCGACCAAGATTCTCCCAGAAAGGTCGGGCCTCCGCTATAATTGACGACCGGGCGTCAACCGCCTGGTGCCAGGTATGAAAAACAATCTCCCCATCCTGCCAGACCAGCAACTCAGCATCCCCACCGTCAGTGGACAGGTAAATGCCTTCCTGACAATGCCACCAGGACAGCAAAAACAGGGAGGGAAAAATCGCCGACAACTCTAACCCTGCCGCAGACATGGCCTGGAGAAAAGGGGCAAGGGGCTGACGGGGAGCCAGAGAGACATCCACCTCCAGGGCATCCTCCGAGGAGGGGGAAACACGATAGCTATAAGTAAAATACACCGAATCCAATTCATAGGGAATATGGCGCAGCAGTTCATACCCAACCGCCGAATCAAGCTCACCGGCGGCGGCCAGGGGCAGGGAAAAATGCACCCGGCTGAAAAACTGCAACGGCAGGCCATAGAGAAGGGTATCATCGTCCTTGGGGCGCCATTCTTCCTTAAAATGCTTCAGAACCCGGGGCAATGCCTGCAGGGAATCAAGGGGGTAGGTGCAGCGATCCCTGATTTTCAGCCCGCGGCCATACCCCCCTCCACCAAGCCGCCAGACCAGCAGGCGGCCGGGAAGGTGAAAAAGCACAAATGTTTCCGGAAAAACCGCGCTCATAATGTTCTGTTCAAAACCCCCGATACCAGCGGCGACGCCAGGAACCCGCTTGATGTTCACTATCCATCCGGGCCGCCGCTACCTGGAGATAATTAATCCGGGTGACCACGGTAAAATAGCGGGAAAACTGGCTGTAAAATTCCTGGGGAACAACATCAACCAGTTCTTTAATGGTCCGAATCGGCTGTTCACGCCGACGTTTAACGATTTCTTCGATCACGTCATCCGGCAATTCACCGGCCAGCCGGAAAGCAGCCGGATCGGCGCTGTTCACATCAATTTTCCCCTCGGCACCGTACACCGACAACAAATTCACCAAACCGGGCCGCCCATTGCCACCATAAAACAGCTCTGATGACACACCTCTCACCAGCAAAAGCTCTTCCAATATCTCAATATCATTATTTTTGCAATAATATTCAGGGGTATGATGCCGATAGTAATCATTTTCAGCCCCCTGGAGCCGATGGGCATCATCCCCGTCAATCCAGTCCTGCACGGAATTGATGATCGTGGTCTGCTCCTCCCCTTCCGAAACGCCGCACAGTTCCAGAATCTGCTGCCACTGTTCAACCTTTAAGCGGTTGACATTAAATTTCCCGGCTTCGCTGACTATTTTGATTGCCACCGGCAAACCGGAAACAGAAATTTCATAGGGCTCGTAACGGGGAAACCAGAGATCAAGCGGCTGCCCGGAAAGGGCTTCCACTTCCTCTTTCCTGTTCAGCAGCCGGCGGTTGTCACGAAACTTGAGATATTCATACCAGCCCCGCTCCAGAGACGAGTCCAATAAAAGCCCATCCGTTAGGCGCAACTTGCGGTTAAGCATCGTTTGCCCCTTCAGCCGCGCCGTGGTCGCATACCCCAGGGCCAGAAGCGAGAGCAGCAACACCAGCCAGAAAACGGCGATCAGGGCAACCCCCCGGCAGGGATGACAACCGGCAAGCCAACTTGCATTCAGATACTGAAAAGAATATCGCTTGTAATTCATGGTTTCTTGATGAAAAAATTATTTTTTCAATCCGCCCGCACCACCCCGAAGACTGATCAACTGCCCGGCATGCGGGAACCGGTACTGCTCGGTATGCGGGAACCACCTCTCCGTCGACGGTCGGCGGCCGGCGGCCAATTCAACTTTGCCAACAGGCAGCGAGTCTCTCCTCCCAGGCGGTAGCGAAACAAAAAGCGGCCGGGATCGGCGCCAGCGTCAACCTGCCGCTGGTCAAGAGGCAGCATCGTCATAATTTCCTCGGTGGTAAATTTTTCCGGGGACGCCTTTAAAAAACTCTCCCCGGCATAGGAAAAATCCGCCTCCTCCAACCCATCCAGCAGCAAAAGGCTGTGAAAACGGATAGTTTCCGGCAACTGATAGACGGCTTTTTGCGTGCTGTCCGCCTGCCGGTAAGCCCTTAAGGCTTCAAACAGCTCCGGTTCCGGAAAGGGGGTTTTATAAAGCCGGAGAGAACTATGTCCATCCTCTTCCAGCTGCAGATACAGACAGGCAAAAAAGAGACCGTAGTGCTCCCGGCGGCGGGCGGCAAAGGCATTGGTGGTCACGTAAAACAGCTGGCGCTCCCCGCCGCTGAAAAAACTTTGCCGGCCTTTTTCCCCGTTGAAAGTATAGCGACCCAAGTGGTCTAAATCACCCTGGACCAGGGAAACTACGGCCAGTTCCCGTTCCAGGACCTGGTCGGAAAGGCGCTGGCGGCTCCAGACGCGGGTGGCCAAAGCAAACGCCTGGTACAACACCATCACCACCAGGCAAATGATCGTCAGGGAAATAACGGTTTCAATCAGGGTAAACCCGCGGCGTTCCAAGCAAAGCCTGCTACTGTCCGGAGGTTTCATCAGCAATCGCCTGGAGATGACAGTCTTTAAAATCATCGCTGAAATAGCCGCGCTTATAGTAGCGGAAAAAAACCAGCTGCAGATGCTTCCGCCGCCTGAAGCCATAATGCAGGTCCAAAACATACCGATACAGCTCATGGGTCAACTTAAGCGGAATTTCATTATCCTCGGCAGCCGCGTCCGGGCTGGTTTCCACCGGATACAGCTTGAGTTCCCAGTCCATTCCGGCGGCTTCTCCCTGCCAGGGAAAATCCTCATGCCGCACATCCAGATCATCAAAAAGCGGCAGCCATTGACAGATATCCCGCTGCAGGGCTCCCAGGCGGCGGGTTTTCAATTCCAATTTGATGCCGGCGGAAAGCAGCTGGAAAAATACCGTTACGCAAAGTCCCACCACCAACAGGGCTACCAGAACTTCTATCAGGGTAAATCCACCCCGGCACGTTTTTATGGAGATTCTTTTCATTGCTCCACATCGGCGGCATCAAGCACCGGAGACAGGTGCATCGTCCCTAACAACGGGTCAAAACTCAGGATCAGTGATTTTTTTCCGCTCCGAAGGGTAAGCAGGTCGCCACTGACGGTGCCATCAGCATAAAAACGAGCCAGATGAATCTTCTCCGGCACCTCTTCCGACGTCCCGGATGTGCTTTCGCTCAGCAGGAAAACTTTTTCGGGCAGAGCAAGATGGCGTCTTTTGATGGTTTCCACCACCTGGCGGGACGCAGTCTGGTACCAACAATCATTATCACGATTGGCCAGCAAGGCCTGACTGCGCGCCGCCTGAAAAAAAGTAAAAAGCCGGCGGGCGCTGTTGCGCAAACGCAGGTTGTCACGCTGCTGAAATTGTATCCCCAGAAACAGGGAAACCGAAAGGGAAAGAAGCACCATTACCAGCATCAACTCCAGAAGGGTAAATCCCGCCGGAACCGAACGGCATGGGCGCCCCGCCGTCAACAGGTCGCCACTGGACTCAGTTTTCCCAACTATTGATGTCCCGGTTATCCCCGTCACCGCCCTGACGGCCATCCAGACCATAAGAAGACAAATCATAATCACCGTGATCTCCGGGAGATTTATAAACATATTCGTGCCCCCACGGATCAAGCGGAATCGCTTTGGGAAGGTAAGGGCCATCCCAGTTTTCCACTCCTTCCGGTTTCTCACGCAAGGCTTTCAGCCCCTGCTCGGATGTCGGGTACATGCCGTTATCCAGGCGGTAGGAATCCAAAGCTGTACCCAGCAGTTCAATCTGGGCCCGGGCTGTTTTGCGCCGGGCGCCGCCAACCTTCTTAAACATTTTCGGAGCTACCAGGGAAGCCAGAAGCCCGATAATCACCATCACAATCAAAAGTTCAATCAAGGTAAAACCCCTGCGTTCGCGCAGACATCTTTTTGCCTTTAACATCGCCAGCAGCCCTCCATTCAGATCAGCTTTCAGGCCATCGGGAACAACAGCCTTTAAAAGCCCAATTCATTAACGCTGAAAATGGCCATCAACATGGAAACCACCATGGCGCCAATCACCAGACCCATAAACAAAATAATCAGTGGTTCAAACATGGCCGTAAACGATTTCACCCCGCTTTTCAATTCCCGGTCGTAAATATCAGCTATTTTGCCCAACATGGTGTCCATGGCCCCGGTTTCCTCGCCAACACCGATCATGTGAATAGCCAGGTTGGGAAACAACCCCGTGGCGGCCAAAGCCTGGGAAAGGCTGCCCCCCTGTTTTAAGTCCCGGTACACATCTCCAAGACCGTCATGCATCAGCCGATTTAAAACTACCCCCCGAACAATTTGCAAGGCCTCCATAATCGGCACACCACTGGCCAACAGGGTGCCCAAGGTCCGGGCGAAGCGACTCACCTCGATCTTGTTGAAAATCGGGCCCAACAACGGCAACCGAAGCTTAAAGCCATCCCAGCGCTTTCGCCCCTGAGGCGTTTTTCGGTAAAAACGCCACCCGAGAATTGAAGCAACAATCATGCCGGCTAAAAGCCAATAATAGGCACGCAAAAAATCGCCCAAAGCCAGCATCAGGCGGGTAGCCAAAGGCAAGGCCACACCCATGTCGGTAAAAATCACCGCGAACTTGGGAAGCACAAAGGTTAAGAGAACAAAAATGGAAACGGCGGCGGTCAAGGTCAAAATCACCGGGTAAATCATTGCCGTCAGCAGAAATTCCCGCAACTCACGGACCCCGGCAAGATATTCCGCCACTTTCAACAGCACCAGGTCAAGTACGCCTCCCGACTCACCCGCTTTAACCATATTCCATAAAATCGGCGGGAAAACCGCGGGGTAGTCTTTCAGGGCCTGCCACAGGGAACTTCCCTCCTTGACAGACTCATAAACCCCGGTAATCACTTCCTTGAAACTTGCCTTGTCCACCAGTTCCGCAATAATAAGCAGGCTGCGGGTCAAGGGGATGCCCGCCTGCAAAAGGACAGCCAGATCTTCCGTAAAAGTAATGATATCTTTCCGGTTGGAAAATCGGCTCGGCAAGCTCCGCAGTTCAGCCAAAAGACCCGGCCAGAAAGCCGCGGAATGTGGCACTCGAGAAACAAGCTGGTGAAAAACGGAGGTGGAGCGCACCGCGCGCGGCATCTTCGCGTCATCACTGACTGGCACAACCCGCAATGGAGTCAGACCCTGCCTTTGCAGCCACGCCACCACTTGTCTCTCGTTTTGTCCGCTATAGCTGCCGGTTTTGATTTCGCCGCCGGCAGAGAGAGCTTTATAGGCAAACTTCTTTCCAGACATCGGCGAACACTAACGTTTTCCAGTGAAAATAGCAATATTTTTTGTTCTGCGAAAATTTCCTGTGGCCTCGCGAAACCAGCCACGTTTCAAGCACTATTTCCCGCTTCCCAATACCAGCAAAGTTTTGAAAATAATTTTCACATCCAGCCACAGGGACCACTGATCAATATACTTTTTGTCCAGAGCGACAATCTGCTCAAAATCATTAATGCGGTTGCGGCCGGAAACCTGCCACAAACCGGTAATACCGGGTTTAATGGACAGCCGCCGGTAGTGCGACAACTGATATTCCGCCACCTCCGCCGGGGTCGGCGGCCTGGTACCCACCAGGCTCATCTCTCCTCGCAAAACGTTCCAGAACTGGGGCAGTTCGTCAAGACTCAAACGGCGCAACATACGGCCAACCCTGGTCACCCGGGGATCATTGGTTATTTTAAATACCGCGCCGTTCAATTCATTTTGATCAGCCAACTCTTTTTTCCGCTCCTCGGCATCGACACACATGGAACGGTATTTATACAGGGAAAAGAGCCGCCCATTTATTCCCACCCGCGGCTGGACAAAAAACACCGGTCCCGGAGAATCCATTTTAATCGCTACAGCGATAGCGGGAAACAGCACGGCATTCAGCAGCAAGCCAACAATGGCCCCGGCAATATCCAGCAGGCGCTTGACCAGCATCTGATCAGGATCCAGGACAACCGGATGCAAAACGACCACGGGCATTCCTCCCAGCCGGGTAAAATCGCAGCTGCTGCGGCGGTGTTCGTTAATATTAAGCATAATTTTACTGGTCTTACCCGCCTGCTCCGCGATTTCAAGATACGTGTCGATGGTAAAACGGGGGCTGGCACCGCGATCCAAGGCAAAATAAACCTCATCAATGACGTTGTTGGTTAAAACATGCTTGAATGACGCCGGAGTAACTGCCGACGCCTCAAGGCTGGCGAAAATTTTGATGCCGTAGCTGCCATGGCTATGGAAAAATGCTTCGATTTCAGCCAGTTTCCGGCCGCTGCCCACAATAAGCACCTGACGGAAATTATAGCCTTTTTGCCGGATGCGGTTAAGCAAAGACTTCAACCCAATTTTGGCAAGCAAAACCAGGGAAAAAGCGCCAATGGAAAAATAGCCAAACAGCAATCGGCTGTAATAGGTAGCGTGACTCATGAACAACAAGGCAGCTACCAGGAAAAAGGTTACCGCAAAGGCGACAAAAACCTTTTTAACGATCGTTTGGACGGCAATAAATCGCAGCTGGTGATAAAGTTTCTGGCGATAGAGACTGAAAATAAAAAGGGGAATGAAAACCAGGACGGGAAGACTGTATTGCTGCAGATCATCCGAGAGCGGGAAACGTTGAAAACGCACATAAAAAGCCAAAGGGAAAGCCACCCCGGACAGGAAAACGTCAATACCGATGACTATTCGGCGAATAATGGTGGACTGTTCTTTAAGCACGCGACACTCCCGCAATGCCGGATAAAATATCGATGACAGGCGATGCCCGACAATGAACGGCAATATTTATATAGCAAAAAGCAGCACTATAGGCTATTATTTAGTTCATCCGGGAACTGCCATTTTCCGATGAACGCTTTCGGTGATCAGCACTCAGCTTTCAGTAAAGCATTGAAAAAACAACTGGTTAAACTGAGAACTCAAAGCCGGCAGCTAACTGCTCATCTGGCAACTACTGTTTCCGGAGGGAAACTATGTATATTTTCCAAGCTCAAAATCACCCTTTAATCTCTATCCGGAACATCTGTAGATGAAACCCCTTCCCAGAAAATCCTTTTTTTTCTCGGCCTTCATTTATGCTATTCTTTTCATTTTCAGCATGGTGTTTTTTACCGCGTCTCTCAAAAAAGAGGTTGCCTTTGAAACCATTCAAGCCTACCACCAGACGGCGTTAAAACTGCGGAAGAGAAAAAAATACCGGGCGGCGTTGAAATTATGGCATAAAGGGGAAATGGTTTTTCAGCAAACAAACGAAAAAGCCGGTTATTACCCCTCTATATGGAAAGGTTTTTCAGCCGCCGGAAACTGCCTGCGTCAACAGGGTAAAAACCTGGCAGCCATCAAAATCTTCAACGAAGGGCTCCGCTATCATCCCCTTTCCCCCAACCTAATGATGGGGAAGGCCTCGGCGGCTAAAAAAAGCGCACATTACGAAGAAGCCATTCAATCCCTGTTGTGGTGCCAGAAGCTGTTCCCTCAAGACCCTAAAATAGCCTTCCATCTGGCAGAATCATACCACAAGCTGAAAAAACCTCAACAGGCATTGTCCCAGTACCTGCAAGCCTGGAACAATCTCCAGGGGAAAAACAACATAAAAATTTTCTCCCTGCTGCCTAAAATCATTACTCTTTATCTTTCCTTGAACAACCTTGAGGAAGCCAGGAAGCTTGTCAACCAAGCATCGACATTACAACTTACCGCTCACGAGCGGGAGTTGCTGCTTCGCGTAGAAAATCAACTGCGGCAACACGAAAAAAACATGAAGGACGTCCCCGGTGGCAAAAAAACGAAAGAATAAATCACCGCTTCCCGCCCAGCCGATGAAAAAGAAACCGTCAAAGATCATCAGCTGGTGGCAACAGCATGATGAAAAACTGTTTAAGGCCCTGATTTTCTCTTACTTTTTCCTGGCCCCCTTGCCTTTTATCAGCGGCTTTGCCCCCGATGGCAAGGTTTTTTTCACCCTTTACGACCAACCGAAGCTTGCGTTCCTGATTCCGGCCGCCTTATTGATCATCTCCTTATTTGTTTTTTCCCTATCATACCATGAATCAAGGAAAAGGTGTCTCTGGGAGCTTCTGCGGCAGACAATAGGCATACGGCTGCTGCTGATTTTTTTCGCTGTGATGCTACTCTCCCTTCCCGCCGTGCTGGTCTGGCAAAACGGCCTGCTGCAAGCGGCTATTTACGGCGTCTACCTGCAATTTTTTATCGTTTTAGCGGTACTTTTCCAACAACCCGGCATCTTTAGAGCGTCATTGTATGGCACCGTTTTATCCCTGGCCGTTTTTTGTCCCCTGGGAATTCTGCAGTTTTTCGGTTTTCAACTGCCTTTCCTGGTGCCCATCAAAGGACCGGCATCAACCCTGGGCTACCGCAACCCGGCCGCCCATTACCTGGTCCTGAATTTGCCATTTGCAGCTTACCTGGCCTTCAGCCACTGGCAGGTGGTCAGGGAGTCAAGGGAAAAATCCAAAAAACAGCTGCTCATTTTTCTTGTACTGGCGGGAATCGTCCTGATGGCTTTCTGCCATATTTTCATGACCACAACCAGAACCGCCATCCTGGCCCTGATGCTTTACACGTTTCTGCTGCCCTTTTATCATCTGCTGGCCAAACCGGACAGGTTCACGGCCAGGCAGTTAAAAAAAACGCTGGCCTTTACTATCGCCGCCATCCTTGTGATTACCGGCAGCCTGCTTGCCTTTCCTCAAAGCCGCCAGCGGGTGATGAAATCGGTACACAAGATCGGCAGCAGCTCTATTCTCGAAGCACGGAAGTACCATTGGGGGAATACCCTCTATATGATTAAAGACCACCCCTTTTCCGGCGTCGGCCTGGGAAACTGGCAGTTCGCTTATCCTTTGTACATGAGAAAATTCGCCAAAGATACCTGCTTTACTTTCAAAATACAGGTCATTAAATCTCATAATGATTATTTACAAATTGCCGCAGAATCCGGCCTTGGGGCACTGCTGCTTTTTCTATGCCTCTGGGGCCGGCAGTTCTACCTCGCGTGGAAAAATGCTTCAAACCCGGCTATTCATTATGGCGCCTATCCCCTTTTTTGCGCCTTGATTGCCTTTTCCATCATCATGATGCTTTCCTTTCCCTTGCAAATGGCCTACAGCCGCATGTATTTCTTTTATCTCCTGGCCATGGGAGAAAGTTTTCAGCTTGGTAAAAAGATAAAGGCTGCCACATGCATAACACATTGACATGCTAATATTTTTTGTGCCATAAGCATGATAATTCCATCAGGTACGATATTACTTTTAAAAAAAATATTCTTTTTTTCCGATTACCTCTTAGACCCGCATGATAATCCTCAAAGCGGCATCAATATTCCGCGGTGATAATTTTCGCCGGCAATATTGTCTCAAAAAGGGGATTCTTTTGCCAGTCATATTGAACGGAACGGTAAAAACTTCAGGCCTCCATGCCCAATATCATCCAATTAATGATTGACCGGGGAATCATTTCCCGCACGGATCTGCAGAAAATTCTGCCAACCGGCAAGCTGTCGGAACCACCGTACAGAACCGCAGTTAAAACCGGCCTGGTCAGCGAGGACACGTTTCTATCCCTGGCCGGGGAAGTTTTCAACCTGCCCCTGGTTTCGGAACTGGAGCCCGGCTATGAAAGCCAATCATTTGAATCACTGTCACCTTCATTAATGGAACAGTACTGTTTCTTCCCCCTGCAGCTTAACGACAACACCCTGCATATTGCCGTCAACGATCCATTTAACCACCAGTTGCTGGAAAACCTGAAACAGTTTTTCCCGCAGGCAGCAATCTCTTTCCACCTGGCCCGTGAAAGCAATATCAGGAACTGGATAAGCGAATATTTCACCCCGGAGGAGCCCACCCTACCGGATGATACTGCCGATGAGGAAAACACCTCTTTCTTTATCAGTGAAGATATTGATCATCTTAAGGACCTGGCATCGGAAGCCCCGATTATCAAATTGGTCAATCAGTTTCTCACCCGAGGGGTCGAGGCCGGGGCCAGCGATGTTCACATCGAGCCTTTTGCCGACAGGCTGCAGGTTCGCTTTCGCATCGACGGAATTCTTCATGAACACGCCCAGCCGGCTGCCAGCCTGCAACAGGCCATTACTTCACGCATAAAAATCATGGCAAAGATGGATATTGCCGAACGGCGCCTGCCGCAAGACGGCCGCATCCGCATGAAAATAGCCGGCAAGGATATTGATTTACGGGTATCCTGCCTGCCAGTCATGTATGGCGAGAGCATCGTCATGAGAATCCTGGACCGCAGCCAGATCAGCTACAAGCTGGAAAATCTGGGATTTCCGACTTTTGAACTGCAGCAGTTTCAGAACTTGCTGGCCAGATCGTATGGCATTATCCTGGTTACGGGACCTACCGGCAGCGGGAAAACTACCACCCTTTATGCGGCCCTCAACAGTATCAACACCCCTGATAAAAAGATTATCACCATTGAAGACCCGGTGGAATATGAACTGGCCGGCATCAATCAGATGGAGGTTAATCCTAAAGCCGGGTTGACTTTCGCTCACGGGCTGCGCTCCATTGTTCGACAGGACCCTGATGTTATTCTCATTGGTGAGATACGCGACCGTGAAACGGCGGATATTGCCATTCAATCAGCTTTGACCGGTCATCTTGTCTTTTCCACTTTGCACACCAACGATGCCGCCGGAGCCGTGACCAGACTGATCGAAATAGGAGTTGAGGATTATTTGCTTTCCTCATCCCTGATCGGCATCATGGCTCAGCGGCTGGTCCGCATTCTGTGCCCGGTATGCAAGGAAGCGTTTACCCCAACGCCGGAATTGTTGAAAAAAGTCGGACTGTCCGTTTCCGCTCATGACGATCAACTTTTTTACAAACCAAAAGGCTGTAAATCCTGCAGCTTTTCAGGCTATCGCGGTCGAACGGCCATTTTTGAACTGCTGCCGGTATCCGATACCATTCGTCACCTGATCCTGGGTGCCAAAGCCTCGACGGTCATCAGGGACGCAGCACTTGCCGAAGGGATGACCCTGTTGCGGTCCGACGGTTGGCGAAAAGTCAAAAACGGCGTTACTTCAATTGAGGAAGTACTCAGAGTCACTTGAGTCGGGAAATCAGGAAACAAAAATTGAACTTCTTAACTCCCACACCAACCAAACGGAAACTTTTTTTCTTTATCGGGGATCTGATAAGCTTCAGCCTCGCTTTGATGCTGGCCTACGTCATCCGCTTCGACCTGAATTTTCCTCCATATTACCAATCACAGTTTCTTTTTATACTACCCATTTTCCTGGCCGTTAAATTCACCTGTTTTTCCCTGTTTAAACTTTACGGCATCACCTGGCGCTTCGTCAGCCTCAACGAAATCTGGAATATCGTCAAAGCCAGCCTCTTATCCCTGGCCACCTGTGGCAGCATACTTTACTTCAGCCGCCACCAATCGTTTTTTTCCGGTTTTTCCCGCAGTGTTCTACTCATTGACTTCTTGCTGACCATGATTTTGACCATCCTGATCAGAGGCAGCAAGCGCATTTATCTGGAAAAAATTGCCAGAACAACCAACCTCAACGCCAAGGAATGCGTTATTCTGGGAGCGGGGCGGGCCGGCGAACAGATCGCGAGGGATTTGCTGCAGCAGTATCGATCCAACAGCACCCCTTATAAACCGGTAGCCTTTCTGGATGATGACCAAAGGAAGATCGGTGGCTACATCCACGGCATCAAGGTTGAAGGCAAACTGGAAGACATTCACCGGCTGATAGACAAAAGACAAATCCAAGCGGCCATTATCGCCATTCCCTCGGCGGCTGCCGTTACTCTGAGGAAGATCGTCAACTTGCTGAAAACGGTAAAGATAAACGACATCAAGATTTTATCGAGCATCATTGACAGTTCCCGGGCAATAGAACTCACCATTAAAGATCTGAGGAACCTGCAGATTGAAGACCTGCTCGGCCGAGATGTCATTAAAATCGACTACCAGTCAATCGGCTCCTATTTAAAGGGGAAACGAATACTGATTACCGGCGCTGCCGGGTCTATCGGCAGCGAAATAAGCCAGCAGGTTATCAGCTTTTGTCCCGAACAGCTGATTCTCTACGAAATAGATGAAACTGAACTCTACAACCTGGGTAAAACGTTGAATCCCACGCATCACACTCACATGCATATGGTGGTTGGCGACATCCGGGACATGCCCAAACTTCAACGATTGTTTGCTCGCTTTAAACCCCAGATAATTTTTCACGCGGCCGCCTGCAAACAAGTACCAATCATGGAAGACAATCCGGACGAAGCCGTTCATACCAATATAATCGGAACCTATAACCTCGCCATCCAGGCGGTTCAGCATCAGGCGGAAAAATTCGTCCTTATTTCCACCGACAAAGCCGTAAATCCAACTTCGGTCATGGGCGCAACAAAGAGAATCGCGGAATATATCTGTACGGGTTTAAACAAAGAGCGGGATGGCACCCAGTTTCTGGCTGTTCGCTTCGGCAATGTTCTCGGCAGTCGCGGTGGGGTATTGGAACTGTTCCTGGAGCAGTTGAAAAACGGCGGGCCATTAACCGTAACTCATCCCGAGATGAAACGTTATTTTATGACTATCCCGGAAGCGGTTTCACTGGTCTTGCAGGCCGGAGCTATTTCCGTTGAAGCCGAAGTATTGGTTCTCGATATGGGCAAACCCCTGTCTATTACCACTATGGCGGAAGAGGTTATTCGCCTCAACGGCATGGAACCGTATCGCGATGTCAAGATCAACTATGTCGGCGTCCGCCCCGGGGAAAAACTGTTCGAAGAGCTGCTCACCGCTGAAGAAGGAACCTGCGCCACCTGTCATCAAAAAATTTTTACGGCCAATATCAGCACCCGTTACCGCGCCGACGAAATTCACACCATGGTGAACAGGTTTCGATCATTGCTCCAGCAGGACCAGTTGGACAAAGAAGAGATCAAAGCGTTGATCCGCAGTTACGTACCCAATTATACGGCCGGTGAAACCATCAATCTGGCCAATGCCCACCGACGGCCACAAAACCAGAGACAAACCAGGAAAACAGCATAAAGTACCGCTAGCACTCTCCCCGCCGGAATTCCCAAGCGATAAATCCAGGCAACAAAACCACCGGCAATAACAATAACACTTTCACCAATACTGACTTGCAGATGGCTGCAGCCAGCCTGAACCAACAGCTGGTAAAGATGCTGTCGATGGGGTTTATGCCATGCCTCCCCACGCAGGCACCTGAGCATGAGCGTCAGGCCGGCATCCACCAGGAAATTTCCAAATATCAGCAAAAACGGAATCATTTTAAACCAATCACCGGCGACATCAAGGCACCACAAGGCGGCAAAGGAAAACCCCAGGAACGTGCTGCCCACATCCCCGAGGAAAATACGTGCCCGGGGCCGGGGAAAGTTCCAGAACAGAAAGCCCAGGCAGCCGCCGGCCAAGACATAAAAAAACGGCGCTATCCCGGCAGTGGAACCAGTCCCATCCGAAAGCCAGGCCAGGAACAGCCCCCCCCACAAGCCTTCCAAACCGGCCAGGCCATCAATACCATCCATGAAATTATAAAAATTGGCCATGGTCATTATGAAAAAGAATGAAAACAGCAGGAAAAGAATCGATCCTCCGGCATTTTTCGCCGCAGCACCAACGATCAACAAGGAAGCCAAACCATGAATGAAAAGCCGCTTATGGATAGAAACCCCGCGAAAATCATCAATCACGCTGACCGTGGCAATCAATAATACTGCCGGAAAAAATGATAAAAACAGCCAACCTCTCATTACCCTGAAAATCGTAGCCAGGGCAATCAGGACCAAAGCTATCCCGCCGCCGGTTGGAATCGGCTGATCATGACTACTCCTTTCATTGGGATAATCAAGCCATTGCCGCCGGCGTGCCAAACACCAGACAACGCCAACACCTGAAGCTGAAAGGATCAGGGACACGGTAAAAATCAACATTTAAATCTCCGGGGCTGATAACCAAAATCCTTCACTGCATCATCATAATCGAAACAAAGATCTTCATTCATCCGCCTGATCATCCCGGACGTTATCGACAGCCGGCGAAACAGAAAGCAACTCATGGCAGCCAAAGCCTGGAAAAGCCACGGCGGCAATGAAATAATGCGTTCCTTCCTGCCGCAGCTGCGGAAAACGCGGGCCACCATTTGCCGATAGGATAAGGTTTCTCCCCCGGCCAACGTATAAATCTTATTATAGGTTTCGGGATGACCAATCATTGTCGTGATCGCTTTGGCCAAATCATCGGCATGCACCGGCTGGCGCAGCCCAGCGGCTTGGCCGGCAACCGGAAAAAAACCGAAACGCCGAACAAAATTTTCAATAAAAGTGATGTTCTTATCCCGGCGGCAGCCATAAACTAATGTCGGGCGAAGAATAGTCCAGAAAACTTTCTGCTGCGAACAAATCTCCACAACGGTCTGTTCAGCCCGAGCTAATCGTTCAGCCACCAGCCGTTCCTGCGCAACAGGCGAGTTGATTTTGGTCAAGCGGCTGGTTGAGCTGAGCGCCACAACCCGAGACAGGCGGATATCGGCAGCCAGCATATCCCGCAGCAGGGGGGGGAGCAGCCAAAGCGGCGCCAAATGAATAAGAATGAAAACATCACCTTCGTCAGCCAGCCGCCGAACCAAACGCAGACGATCGGCCGCGTTCTCCAGATCAACAGGCAGCCAGGCACAACCACTTTCCGGCAATTGCTCTCCCCCCGCCCGGCTCAATAACCATAACGGACAGTACAACTGTCTCAGCCTCGGCAACAGGAAAAACCCGATTTGGCTGCTGGCCCCACTGACCAAAACTTTCATATTATCTTCTCGCCGCGGCCACCCGATCATAAAATCTGCTAATTTCCCGCTTCATCCAGGGGAACTTTTCGCCCGGTGACGGCACCCCTTCGCGAGGCTGCCGGGAATAGTCATGACAAACCTGCCCCAGACGGCGGCGGCAACCAGGAGAAAAAGCCAAAAGCCGTACTGTTCCCGGTAAAACTTGCCATAAAAGCGAAGCATGCCCCGATGTTTGTGCCATGAAACCCGCAGCGGCCGCCGCCGACTGCAGGCGCCCTGATAATGGATTACCTTGACCTCGGGAACAAAATATATTTTCCAACCGCCCAGAATAAACCTTTTACACCAGTCAAGATCCTCACAGTGAAGGAAATAGCCTTCATCCAGTCTGCCAACAAGGTTAATGGCAGACCGCCTCACGAACATGAAAGAACCGGAAATGGCTTCCACCTCCACCGGATGAACCGGCAACGGCCCGCCGGCAAGGTTAAAACCACTGTCTGCGGGAATAAAAGGCAGCGCCGCCAGGAAGGGAAAAAGCGCTCCCAGGCTGTTAAAAGGAGTGGGGAAACGGCGACGGCATCCCCGTTGCTCGCTGCCGTCGGGATTGGCAATAAGGCATCCGGCCATGCCGGCGTCCGGATGATGATCCATAAACCGCTGCAGGCGATCGATAACCGGCCCGGAAACCAGGCAGTCAGGATTGAGAAAAAGCACGTAAGGAGATGAAGGGTCCAGATGCTCAAGGGCGATATTATTCGCCCGCGAAAAACCCACGTTTGTCCTGTTCTCAATAACGGTTAATTTGGATTCATGGCCGAACCGCCGGCGCAAGGCTTCAATACTGCCGTCGGCCGAAGCATTGTCAACCACAACCACCCGGGCCACCGCCGGCAGTCCTATCACCGCCGCTACACAGCGACCCAGCAGTTTTCCGGCATTAAAATTGACAATAACAACATCTATCATTATATCCTGAAATAACTTCCCCGCCGGAATCCCCACGACATGAGACCAAGCAGCGGCCAAACGCCTGTTTTCCGATGTTTCTGAACGGTTTTCCGCTTCTTCAGTATCCCCGGCAAGCCTCTGACAGCATCGTACTTGGCTTTAACAACCGTTTTTCCCTGCCCCCGAAAACAATACCAGATCACGGCCAAGCAATTAAGCACCAGGTGGGGCAGGAGAAAAAACACCAATGCCGGCCAGGGCATGTTTTTAACAAAGGTCCAGACGACATTGCGATGCCCGTAATAAACGGAAAACTCACTCCGGCGTCCGGTTACCACCGAGCCTTCATGCAACACCAGGGCGTCAGGCACGTAGGCGCAGCGATAGCCAAGCAGCCGCAGCCTGAAACCGAGGTCAACATCTTCCAGGTAACAAAAATAACTCTCATCAAAACCGCCAGCCGCAGCCAGGATATCACGCCGATAGAGGGCCGCGGCGGCGCAGGGGGAAAAAATCTCCCGTTTGAGCAAAAACCTGCCATTGGCCCGGCAGCCATGTCCAAAGCGCCACGGCAAGCCAAAAACATGGTAACAATCACCGATTCCGTCCAGTTTCTCCGGCGACCCGGCAGCCAGCATACGGCTGCCGAAAAAAGCAAATTCCGGCGATAACCGGGCAGCACGCAACATTTTCTCCAGCCAGTCCGGAGCCGGGTAGGCATCGGGATTCAGCAAGGCAACCCAGGCACAGTCACCGGTCCGTTGAATGGCGATATTATTAGCCCGGGCAAACCCCACATTCTCCGACAGGCGAACAAGGGCAACCCGGGGAAATTTGTTCACCAACTCCGCAACTGGTTTCTCACTGCCATTGTCAACCACAATAATCCGGGTCGGGGCCAGTGTCTGGAGGGAAAGCGCACGCAGACAGCGGGCAAGAAAAATCCCGGAATTATACGTAACAATAATGACGGCAACTGAAAAATCCGCGTTTCGCATCACATGGCGCCGGTTCCCGGCAATCGGCATGGCCGCCCACACTCAAACCGGGCGACCAGCTGTCAGCCGCTAGCTGCTGCTGGTTCAATGATTACACAATTCCCACTATTGGCAATTTGACCTGCCAAACCTTACCGTCCATGAACGCAACGCGCCGATTCTCCAGAGCCAAGCGTTGATCACCGACCGGCAACATCCAACCCGAAGACAGCAAAGCACGAGGGAAGAAAAACCCGGACTACATGGTCAGCTGTTCCAAACCAGCCAAAACATTTTCCCACGTTTGGCAACAATTTTTTTTCATGGACGCCGCGCAGGGATTTCCTGAACGGCTTTCAACGCGCTGACAGGCATTATATATCTCTTCGGCTACATTGTCGGCGGTCAATTTATCGACTGAAATAATATTCTCATACTGTCGCCCAAGATCCTTGTTGGCAAACCGATTGGTAATCACCACCATACCGTAGGCCGCCATTTCAACCGGCGGATAGCTGGGATGGGGAGAAACCATCAGGGAAACACCAACCGAAGCGGTCATTAACAGCTGCCGATATTCAACCAGGGACAGCTTTCCCAGGGACCGCAGCTTTTTGTTTCTTCCCAGTTCAACATGATGATGGTCTTCACCAACGGAGAAAAATTCCCACGACCCGGCCAGGGCCTCATAACGGCTGACAAATACCCTCAGGGCTTCCAGGCATAATTCAAAACAGTTCCTTTGAACGCCCGGACGCCCGTATATTACGATTTTATACGGCTTTTCCCGCTTTTTCCTTGCAGCTGTTTCAGCCCCTTCCATCAAGGTTTCATTTAACGGCGGTTCAAAACAGAATCGGCGGGCAAAGGAATAGCCCTGACTATTGAAAAAATCGCTCAGGGATTTTGAATTAATGATGGCTATCGTGCTGAATTCACTCCTGTAAGTGCTTTCCGCCATGGCATACCTGCTGGACCAGGCATAAAAACCAGGCTCATAATCCTGGATCAGGTAATAGAAAAAAGGGACCAAACTATATACCCGCCGCTGCCAGGCCAGAATCGGCTCTAAAATATACGCGGTCCACCAGGCGGTGGCCAGAAAAACATCCTGCCTGGCAACCGGTAGTTTTTTCCCGTAGCGATCACCCATGACAACAACAGACCGCCGAAGATTCAATCCCCGCTTCGCCAGGGGCGCCAACAGCATCAACACGGCATCATCAATATCCATGCTGCTTGAATCGGTCACGATAATCCTTGCCTCCGGATAGCGTACCGCCAGGCGGCAAAACACTTTGATCGCCGTGGAAATGCCGCCAAATACATGTCTTTTTTCCAGAGACGGCACCAGCAGGTTCAATCGCGGGGATTTTATTTCTGTTTTTTCCGGCACCAGGGGAGTAACTTCAGGAATCCCGAGCAACACGGGATCTGTTTTTCGCGCCTGTTGATGGTGATATTTCGAAATGATGATAAAAAACGCCTCGCCAATCCTGTTTTTCCTGAAAATCCCTATAACTTTTTTGCAATTCGACCAGCAGGAAGCAACCTTGTTAAGCATGTAAATAGAACCTTTTTTACGCTTGGGCGGAAAGATTATTATCTCAAGGCGCCGGGCGGGTGTCGGGAAAGTTCAAGGATATTTTCTCGTCCGCCAGGGACAGGTTGCGGTTGAAATAAGGATCACCGGAAATCAAAAACTGTCCATAGGTCTGCAAACTCAGATTATAATCCATTTCCGGAATTTCCATTTTTTTACGAGAAGCCGATTCATGATGAACAAGCTGGGCACGGGGCTCACAGACTACCCGATAACCAGCTTGATAGGCAGCTAAACATAAAGATACGTCACTACCACAAACAACAAACCTTTCATCAAAGCCGCCTATCTCATCAAACACTTTCTTCCTGATCAACAAACAGGCGCCGGTCACCGCGAGAAAATTACGCTGCCAACATGGTGCCCCATAATAAGTTGAAGATGTCGGTTTCAGGTGGCTGAACACGTGCCCGGCAAAACCACCCATGCCAATAATTACCCCGCTATGCTGAATCAAACCGTTCGGATAAAGCAATTGCGCGCCGACAATGCCAACCTCGGGACGCAGCAAAGGGATGGCCATTTGTTCCAGCCAGTCGGGATGAATAACCTCTATATCGTTGTTCAGGAACAAAAACAGCTCACCCCGGGCTTGCTTCACCGCAAAATTATTGATCGCCGAATAGTTAAACGGTTGATTATACTCCAAAACCTTTACACGGGGATCCTTCTCCCGCAAGGTGTCAAGATACGCGAAAGTGGTGGCTTCACGCGAATTATTAGACACCAGAAGACATTCAAACTCGGGATATTGCGTACGCTGTAAAAGGCCCTCCATACAGTTTCTCAAAAGGTCCACTCGATCTTTAAACGGAATAATAATGGAAATCCTGGTTGACGGCAAAACATCCGGTTTGAAAGCGTAGCCCTTGTCATCATATACCGCGCTTCCCTTAATACCATAATTGGTCAACCAAAACCGTTCAACGGCCTTGGCTCCGTTATCCATTGCATATTGCTTGCGGGAAATATCACTAGCCGTACTCCCGGCATGGGAACGCCAATGATATAGTATTTTATCCAGGTGAACAACGTAACGGCAATACGGTATCAAGCGCAGCAAAAGATCATGATCCTGCGCACCGTCGGTTTCAACATCAAAACCACCGATTTTTTCCACAAGGTCTTTTTTACAAACAAGAAAGTGACAAATATAATTTACCGAGAGCAACAGGTCGGGCGACCAGCCAGGTTTAAAAAATGGCCTGGACCGGTTTCCCTTCTCATCGATAATATCTTCATCACTATAGATTAAATCAACGTCCGGATTTTCATTGATGGCCTTCAGAACCCCAAAAAGCGCATCGGAACTCAACTCATCATCATGATCGACAAAACCGATATATTCTCCATGAGCTAAAGCCAATGCCTCATTGGAAGCATTGGCGATACCGGAATTTTCCGTGAGAAACTTGACTTTAATCCTTCTATCCTCATGACCGTACTCCTCCAATATCTGCTGAATTACCGCATCGCGCGAGCCATCGTCAACAATACACAGTTCCCAGTTTTGATACCATTGATGAATCACGGAATCAATGGCAAGCCTCAACCATTGCGGAGAAACCTTGTACACCGGCATGATCAGGCTGATCAGCGGCTGGTGCTGAAAATTGCTGATTTCCGCCGCGATCGTCGCTTCGTCAACCGACAGGTGATTTTGCTCCAGCCATCGATCATATTCAGATTTATACAGCCCTCCCGAAAGTTTCTTTTTGTTATGTCTGCAATAAAGTGTCAATTTACGCCAAAATTCAGAAACTCCTCCACGAGCAAAGGCAGACACGCCTTTTTTTAATAAATGCGCACTCCCAGGCAGCTTAACATATCGTATGTTTCGCATTAATTCCGCCAACCGCCATGCTTTGGAATTCAAAATCAACCGCAATTCAGCTTCAGCCGCATCGCGTTTTTCTTCCATTTCCCTATGCCTTTTGAGCTGGGCGGCAATAGCGTTTTTCTGCCCCTCAATAACAACCTCATCATGACCGGATTTACGCATCAAATCATGAATTGTCCGGTCTTTCTCCTTCAATTCCAACGCCTGACGGTCAACTTTTCTCTTAATGGCTTCGAGTTCTTCTCCCTGACGCTGAAACTGCGCAACCTGCTCCCGCAATGAAAGAATTAATCCCGCTTCCATTGCTTTATACGCTTTCAAAATGAACTGATATGTTTTCGCTTCATCGTTTCCATCAATCACATTAATCAAAGCCGTGGGTAACCCGGCGACAGTATTCTTAAATTCAGTATGCTCAGGCGAAACGAGAATTCTTTCACACCGGGAAACCACATAACCGGCACTTTCAAGCATAAACTGGAGGCTCTTTCTGGTAAAAAAATGAAGGTGGGATTTATCAAGCAACCCGGTATCCTGGTAATCGAAATTCCCCTGCATCAGTTCCAAAACAATAGAAGCGTGGGCAATATTTGGAACTGACAAAACAAGATATCCATCATCAGCCAGACATGGCCGGATTGAAAGCAAAACCTGTCTGGGATCTTTTAAATGTTCCAAAACATCCGCCAAGACTACAACATCTAATTCTCCATGACCAAATTCATGATTAAAATCCAGGGTTTCGATATCCGCAACAATCATTTTCTCGGCAAATGGCCGTGCTGCTTCAGCCAAATCCGGATCAATTTCCACACATGTTACCTTGCAACCAAGCTCTTCTTTCATGATCCTGGTCATGGCTCCGGAAGCCGGACCAATTTCTAAAACCTTGCGGCCATGGCCTACCAGCTGCAAAATCGCCGCGGCCGAATTGTTGGGAGAATCCAAAGAAAATTGATAATCGTATTTATTCATGTCGCGTCACTGGTCGCTGTCGTTTAAAGGGTGTCTTGAAAAATTAGAATTTTTGTTTGAGGACAAGGCAGGCGAACATTATAACCGCAGGAATATAAACCATATTTCGAGGATTATAATGTGAGCCTAACGCCGTAATCGAGCAAAAAGGCCATTTTTCAAGGTACCCTAAAGACAAAAATGAGAAAATAAAAGCATTGCCAAGGCAAAAAGAAAAAGCCAGAAATCCTGCTTCGGACAACAACCTCTTGGACAAACACAAGCCACGACGATAAAATCAATGCCCACAAAGCAGGAATTCCTTATACATCGCAAAGATATCAAGCCAGGAGTAAGAAAACAACTGAAAAAAGAATTGTGCAACTGGAAACAATTTCCTGTAAGAAACCGGGGGAAATCGTGATGTCATGGTTCAGGGGGAGTCGATACCTTTACGGACCATAAACCATTTTGTCAGCTGTCCAACGGAAATCGCCATCTGCCTGACCAAGACCAGAAACGGAACCACGGTCAGGACAGAAAAAAGATCAAGACCAATCTTACTGCGTCTTTCAAGCAATAATCGAAATGGTTTTGAAAAACAGCACAGAAAGGCAAGGTACACCAACCAGCCTGCCAGTAAACATAACAGGGACAAAATCACAGCTGAAAAAAAGCATTGAAACCACAAGGTCAAAATAATCAGTGACCATAAAGGAAAACGGGGATCAAAAACAATGCTGCCCAGTGAAGGTTGATTGAGGTTGAATTTGGTCCCCCCCACGCCAAGGTTCCATCTGACATAATGCCAGAAAGGAGTATGGGGCTTGTGGTACAAAGTCAACGAGGGAACGTAGTCCAAACGGTAACCGGCACGACGCAGTCGGCGGGAAAGATCGACATCTTCACCACCTCCCTGGAAATTAATCCCGAAGCCATCGACTTCCTGGAGAACCGATTTCCGGAAAGCGCCATTGCAACCGGCAATGAAGGCAATTCCCCGGGGACCCGGGACAACATTGGCATCAAAACCAATGGCACCCCCGGCCGGGTGACCGACACAGGCAACACAGAGGGCAAACCAGCCGCACCCCGGCGGGGCCAGGGCATTGCCGCCAATCGCTACCACCTCCGGGTCAGCCATCGCCCCGGCGATCGTGGCCAGCCAGTTTTCCACTACCAGGCAATCCGCATCGGTAAAAGCAACAATATCGAAACGGGCGGCCTGCCAGCCGGCATTTTTCTGGCGGCTGAAACCTTTTCCGCTTTTTATCACCCGAACCCCGGGCACCCTTGCCGCAATGCTCGAGGTTGCATCACTGGAAGCATCAACGACAATAATCTCATATTTCTCATCGGGATAGTTCTGGCGTCGCAGAGACTGTAGACAGGAAAAGATATTATCTTCTTCATTTAAGGTTATCACCACAACTGAGATGCCTGATAAAGGCGGTTTTTCAGTCTTCATGACGCAGCAGTTCCCGGTCAAAGACACAGCCGTCGATAAGTTTATAATCGTAGACACAATCATGACAGAAGGCAAAGGCATCTCGATTTTGCTGAAAACGGCGCCGGAATTTTTCAGCCTTTTCCCCAAACCAGATTTCATCAAAGGACTGCCGGTTGATGTTGCCCAAAGGGTAGTCGTAGTGAAGATCGAATTCACAGGTTAAAATAGTCCCATCGGCAAACAAGGTCGGCTTGGTCCAGGGGAAGCGACACCAGTATTTTTTCATCCGACGGTCAGCCCGGAAATTTTTCTGGTATTGATACCACCGGTACTTTTTATCGCGAGGAGCAAAACGTTGATCAATTTCCGGGTCTTCGCAACCTGCCTGGCGAGTTGAAAACGCTTTGAAACTGACCATATCCACTCCAAGTTCCCGGCCTAGTTGGCGAAATGCATCAACTTCATGTTCGTTTTCCCTGGAAACCACCATGCGCAGGTTCAGCAACGGCTTGGCCGCACCGACCCGTTTTTTCTCTGCCACCAACAATCTAACATTAGCTAAAGTTTTTTGCAGATCACCGCCACGACGGTATTTTTCATAACTGGCCTGATTCGTGCCGTCGACAGCGATTATCAGGCTGTCGAGCCCTGATGCCACCAAATCACTCGCTTTGCCAGGATCAAGGTGGTTGAGATTGGTACTGCTGACGGTCAGAATATTGTTTCGGGAGGCGTACTCAATCATGCGCGATAAATCTGGATTCAGCAACGGCTCACCCCAACTCCAAAGAATAACGTACAGCAGCGTATCTCCCGCCTCGTCAATGAATTTGCGAAAAGTATCGAAAGGCAAAAGCTCCCGCCCCCTGGTGCGGGGATCTTTTGTCGGACAATTTATGCAGTTGAGATCACAAATACCGGCAGGGGAAATATGGGCCATGTAAGGTCGACCTACAGCATGACTGATCGGCAATAAACGATTTAAAGCAATTTTAAAAAGATTCGTGCGCTGTTTACTGCTCAGATGCTCCACTTTCATGGGGATCTTATCAAATTCAAATTCCAACTGTCTTTTAAAAACCAGATTGTAGAAATTACGGATGAGAAAACGAGCATTCATGGAGTTTCCCTTTTTTACAACGTGTTTAAAAACCTGTTTCCAATCAAGGCTTTAATGGTTCTGGCAAGCTCTGGCTCTAGAACCGGTTCCCGAACATTATGCAGGTTATGACACCATGCCGATGCCTGTTCCAACAAACGAAAAAATTCTTTTTTGTTATAGGCAGCCATGACTTTGCCTGCAGCCTCCATGACCTCGGCAAACTCAAGTTGATGATTATCAACATGTTCACCGCGGTCACCTTCCCGGGGAACAACCAGCGGCTGCTGCCCGGCCTGCAGACAAAGGAGAACGCTGCCAACGCCAGCATGGGTAATGACCAGTTCAGCTTTTTTTACTGCCTCCAGCATGCTGGCAAATGGCAGGAATTTCACTATTGTTAAATTCCGGGAACAAAAATCGGTGTGGCCACATTGTACCAGTGTTTCCCGGCTCAGGAGCTGACGTTCCACAGCCAAATCAACCAACTGCAAAAGACGGAGAAAAGGCTTCCGATCAAGGCCGACGGTAACAAAAGCTCTCATAGTACCTGCCCCCCGTAAACAGCTTTCCGCAAGCGCCGGGCCAACCCCGGCCACTGGACATAAAAATGGCTGGCAACCGGGTAGATGAGTTTTCCCGTCAAAGATAAACCATGGATGCGAGTAAGGGATTCGATGTAAATGGTTTTTATCCCGAAAAGCCTGCCCAGGTAGAAAAAAGGAATGGCGACGCCAGCCCCGGTTGAAATGATAAGATCAGGATTCCTGACCCTCAGAACTTTCCAGGCAATAATGGCATTGCGGAAAAGATTAAAAAGGTTGCGGTTGGTTGGATGGTAGGCCGCGATCATCTCTTCCTCCGCCAGCAAGAAATCAGTGTCAACCCCCGGGAAACTCACCCAAAAATGCTCCAAATTGCACCAAGCTTTTCGCAGCCTGAGTAATTCCTGCAAATGCCCACCAGAAGAACAGACCAGACAAACTTTCACAACTTTTTTCCCATGCGACGTCAATCACAGCTTGGGGGTCCAGATATCAAGGCTGCGATTTAAAATAGTTTCAAGTTCTTTAATATCATTTCGATAATATTCAAAAAGTTGGCAGCGCAGGTCAGGATTCATCTTATGGCGCTGCAAAAATTTACTTGTTGCCTTTCTTTTCAGTCCCTGGCGCATTCTTTGGGGCAAGAATTTTTTCAAGGGTTTTTTCCAACCGTCTGGTTTCTGCAAATAGTCAACAAAAAGTCGGGCTATTTTATTTTTGGAAACTCCTGATGCATTAACCCTCTGCCGGACAACAAGGCAGTTGTGCATATTGATTCCTAGAAACTCTGCCAATTCTGCCATATAGTGATCCAAATCAGCAAAAAATTCTTCATATATCCAGATGCGAAAATGAGGAAAAGCTTTTTTCCATGCCCTGACCTTGTCGGCATACAAACCATAACCAAGATAATCAAACGTGCTGAGCATGCCGGCTTGGCAACGCTTGGCAACAACTGCTGGCTGAATGGCCTCAGAAAAGCTCAAAGTTTCATTGTTTTTGCTGAATCTCAGTACATGATGTGACCATGCTCTGTCTACAGGGTTGCGCAGGACAACAACTATTTTTAACCTTGCCGCAGCTTGTTGATAAAGTGTCCTGATATTATCAATAGTCTGCTGGTATTCGGACAGGTAGTCAACTGATGCCTCTCCCAAGAGCATGCCTTCTTCAGCTTTTCTAAAAAGATCAGAATACTGATCAAGATTGTAATTCTGCCAATTATCAACGATCTTGCCCAAGGAAATGGTTTTTTTCAGCTTAGTACCATAATAATTTAAAAACTGCGGCTCTTTTTCTTGCGGCATGAATACTTGGGGATGGCGGCTAAGCACAGTGTACAGGTAAGTAGTTCCGGATCGTGCTGCTCCAATAATGAGAAAATCAGGAAAGGTTAACTGCCTGCCCTGGTGAGATATAATCATATCAAAATACTCTTGTATGGAACCTGCTCAGATGGGATAACTCGCTAAAAAACATTGACTAACAACCAAGGCGGGCTTAAGGCCCGCAACCCAAATCAGGGTATCAGGATGTTCCGGCATGGCTTTCGCTCATTCTCGCGGCACATCGTGTGCCGCTCCGA
>JAOZRP010000358.1 GCA_029940125.1 bacterium | reverse complement strand
CCAGGGTGGCTACCGGAATCGAAAAGATGATGGACAGGGGGATGTTCCAGCTTTCGTATTGTCCCACCAGGAAAAGGTAGCTGAAAAGCAGGGCGAGGACAAAGAGCACCATGACCTGGCCGCTGGCACTGCGCTCCTGCAGGGAAATTGACGACCAGTCATAGGTGTAGCCGGGGGGCAGTATTTTTGCCGCCAGGCGTTCCATGGCCGCCATGGCCTGGCCGGAGGAAAAACCGGGGGCGGCATTGCCATTGAATTTTGCACTGGCATACTGGTTGTAACGCTTAACCGTTTGTGGACCCAGAATTGTAGACAGGGTGGCCAGGCTGGTCATCGGGACCATGTTTCCGCCATTGCTGCGCACGTACAGGCGTTGAATGTCTTCCAGGGTGTCACGATAGGGGGCGTCCGCCTGTACCTTGACCTGGTAGGTGTGGCCGTGGAGGTTGAAATCGTTGACATAGACGGAACCCAGTTGGGCCTGGAGGGTGAAGAAAATGCGGCTGACCGGTACCTGCAGATATTCTGCCCGGGTGCGGTCAATGTTGATGAAAATCTGGGGGGTGTTGGCCGTGTAGGTGGAGAAGACCCGCATCAGGGCTGGATCCTGGTTGGCCGCCATCATCAGGGCCATGGTGACGCCGAAAAGCTCATGGGGATTTTGGCCCTCCAGGGCCAGCAGGCGAAAATCAAAACCGCCGGTGCTGCCCAGGCCCCTGATCGGCGGTGGGGCAAAGGCAAAACTGTTGGCGGTGGAGATAGCCGCCAGTTTTCTCTGCATCCGTCCGATGATGGCTCCCAGCTGCAGTTGGGGCAATCGTCGCTGATTCCAGGGTGTGAGGATAACGACGCCGAGGCCGACATTATCGGCATCACCGCTGAGGATGCTGTAGCCGCTGACCCCGATTACATCCTGAACCCCGCCAATCTTTTTTATTTCTTTCGTGATATTTGCCATTACCTGGCCGGTTCTTTCTAGGGAAGCAGATTCCGGAAGCTGCACGTTTAAGAATACATATCCCTGGTCTTCCTTGGGGAGGAAGCTGGTGGGACGGTTGGAAAAGAGATACCAGGTGCTGCCGATAACGGCGATAAAAAGGAGGAGGGCGATGAACAGGTGGCGGAGCAGAAAGGCCGTGCCGGCGACGTAAAAATTGCGGCCCTTTTCCAGCAGCCGGTTAAACCAGAACAAGGGCCCCCGGCGGGCGAGCCGCGGTTTTCGCAGCAGAACGGCGCACATGGCCGGACTCAGGGTCAGGGCACAGATGGTTGAAATCAGGACCGCGGTGCAGATGGTAACCGAAAACTGTTTGTAGAGTTTGCCGGTAATCCCGGGCATGAAGCCAACCGGTACAAAAACGGCTAGCAGAACCAGGGTGGTGGCGATAATCGGGCCGGTGACCTGCTTCATGGAACGAATGGCCGCCTCTTTGGGCGGCAAATTCTCATCCTGTATCAACCGGCAGACATTTTCCACCACGACGATGGCGTCATCCACCACTACGCCGATGGCCATGATCAGGGCAAAAAGGGAAATGGTATTGGCGTTGTAGCCCAGGGCCAGCAGGACCGCGAAGGTGCCGATGAGGGAAACTGGAATGGTCACCGTAGGCACCAGGGTGGCCCGCCAGTCCTGGAGAAAGACATAGTTGACCAGCAGTACCAGCAGGAAGGTGATGGCCAGAGTCCACTCGATTTCATGAATGGCGGCGGAGACGTACTTGGTGGTGTCCAGGATAATCTGGTATTCCATGTCCGTTGGCATCCGTTTTCTTAGACGTTCCAGTTCTGTCCTGACCTGCTTCATGGTGTTCAGGGAATTGGCACCAGTGGAACGATAGATGGCAATGGTTACTGCCGGATTGCCATTTAAGCTGGACTGATGACCATAGGATTTGGCGGCCAGTTCCACCCTGGCTATATCTCTAATCCGCACCAGTCCGCCCTGGATATTGCGGCGGATAACAATATTTTTGTAATCTTCTATATCATGCAAGCGGCCCTTGGCCCGCAGGGTATACTGGACCTGCTGGCCGGTGGCAATCGGTGGTCGGCCGATGGCGCCGACGGCGGCCTGGATATTTTGCTGGCGAATGGCCTGGATGACATCATCAGCGGTCATCTTCAGGGCGGTTAGTCGTTCCGGATTCATCCAGATGCGGACGCTGTACTCTTTTTCCCCGAAAATATACACATCGCTGACCCCCGGCAGGCGCACCAGGGCATCCTTGACGTTGTCACTGACATAGTTGCTGAGAAAAAGCATGTCGCGGCTTTTTTCCGGGGAGAAAAAACTGACGACCGCCATCATGTCCGAAGAGCGCCGCCGGACGGTGATGCCCTGAGCCACCACTTCACTGGGCAGTTTGGGGGTTGCCAGCTGGATCCGGTTCTGGAGATTTACCTGGTCAATATCAGGGTTGGTGCCGACGGCAAAACTGACACTGAGAGTGTAAACGCCGGAATTGGAACAGCTTGATGACATGTAAAGCATGTCCTCAACGCCGTTCACCTCTTTTTCAATCGGGGCGGCCACTGTATCGGCCAGTACCTGGGCGCTGGCTCCGGGATAAACGGCGGTAACCCGGATTTCCGGCGGGGTGATCTGCGGATATTGGGCCACGGGAATGTTGAACAGGGCAATCAGCCCGGCGATGGTGATGACGATTGAAATCACCGCTGCCAGCCGGGGCCGATTGATGAAAATCC
>JAOZRP010000057.1 GCA_029940125.1 bacterium | reverse complement strand
CTGGCCGCCTGTCAGGGCGGCATGGTCAAGCCGGCGGTGGATCCGGCCACCCTGCTGCGGCAGCGGGTGGCCGCCTATGTCGAGGCCCGGAAAACCCATAACCTGGATGCCGAGTATGGTTTTTTTCAACCGTCTTACCGCGACCAGGTGCCTCGGGAACAGTTTGCCGCCCGCCGCAACCTCCAGATGAGCAACCTGCGGCTGGAGAGCATTGACTTCAAGGCGGGGGAGCGTGAAGCGAAAGTGGTGTTGCGGGCCGATATGCGGGTGATGGCTTTTGCCATGAAGGACGCGCCGATTCGCCAGCGCTGGGTGCTGGAAGGCGGCCAGTGGTACCTGGCGGCCCGGCCGGCCGGCGAATCGATGAAGGAATTGTTCAAGCCGGCGGCGGGGACGAAGGTGGAGCATGAAAAAAAATAGCGAGGTTTTTGCCGTTGTCGTTGTTTTTTGCCTGCTGCTGGCCGGGCCGGCGACCGTTTCCGCCCTGACCCTGAATGGTGAGGCTTCTTATCGCCCCTGGTCGGGCTACTGGTGGCCTACCTGGGAGTCCGGCCTGACCACCGGGCGCTATTATCGCGGCCACCCCGCCCCCCTGGAAAAGTACGACCTGCTGGTAAGCGGTTCCTACCCCGGCGAGGTGACCCGCACCGAGCTGGCCAACCATGATCCACAGGAGGCGGAAGGCTGGGAGGGCTACTGCCATGCCTGGGCCAACGCCGCCATCCTGGAACGGCTGAATTTTGACCATGCCGTTCATGGCAAGACCTTTTTAAGCATCGGCGACCAGAAGGGCATCCTGACGGTCTGCCATTATGATTACATTGGTGAGCAGGGCCTGCCGGTGGCCGCGGACCTTGACGGCGGCAGCCAGGTCTGGTCCTACCCCATCTATGGCTACCAGATGGAAATCAGCCAGGGAAATTTAAGTGACAGCGTTTCCTGCACCATCTACTACGCTGATGACATGGGCGGCGCGGTGGATTACCGGGGCACCATTGAACGGAGCAAAACCCTTTCCTATCGCCTGGACAAGGCCGGGGACGGCAGTTATACCGGCGGCGAGTGGACCAATGACCGGGATTCCGATAACGTGGATTTTGTCTGGGAGCCAATCAGCCAGCGGGCTGAAAACAGTGTTATTGACTACCAGCGGGCCCGCGCCCTTGCCATGCAGGGCGGTGACGGCTTTCCGGCCGGCGGCATTGACCGCCCTGACCACTATCCCCTGATCATTCCGGCGGATACGCAAAAGAGCGTGGCTCTTTTCTGCCGGGCGGGGAGCCGTTTGCAGCTCAGGCTGGCTGTTGACGCCCAGAGCCCGACGCTCTGGTGTTATCCGGAAGAGCCGGTGACCTGTCAGCTGACCCGGAAAAACGGCGCAATCATTGCTGCCGGTACCTTGACCGGGGAGGAGAGCCTTTCCCTGGCCCATGATTCCCCCGTCAACGAGGAGCTGACCTTGAGCTTTTCAGCGGTTGGCAACCGGAAGGACGCCTTTGTCCGTGCCTATGTGGATATGACCCTGGCCAACAATCTCTATCTGCCCGGGATTCCCAATAATTTTTACTGGCAGGGGCTGGCGCTGGCCAACCGGGATGGGGAACGGGAGAATACCGTTTATCTGACTATCCTGGGGGACAACGGCTGGCCCCTGGGCAAGGTGGATATGCCGGCGGCCCTGAACGGCGCCGCCAACTGGGTGGGGCTGCTGCCCCTGCCCCTGGCGGATGATTACGCCGGCGGCGGCCGGCCGGATATTATCCGGATCTCATCGGCTGAGCCGGTGTCGCTGCTGGAGTTGAAAGGCGATGCCCTGACCTTAAGCGGCATGGCCTTCCCCGCCGGGGATTCGTCTGCCCTGATCATTCCCCGGTTGAGCGGGATGTTCGGTAACGATGAAAAAAGCCGGTTGTTTTTGTACAATGCAGGGATGGAGACGGTCCATCCGCAGCTGGATTATTACCGTAACGACGGCAGCCTGGTGGGTCATGAAGCAGAAGAGCTGGTTGCGGGCCAGGTGCGGGAATATTCCTCCGGGCATTATCCCGGCAATGTGTCAATAGATGGCTGGGCCCGGGTGGAAACCACGGCCGCCGGCCTGCAGGGCCACGTGCTGCTGGCTGAAAACGGCAGCCGCGATGAACTGCCCCTGTTGAAGGCCGGCAGCGCTTTCTATCTGCCCCATGTCTATCAGGGTGGAGGGTGGCAGACCAGGGTGGTTTTCATTAATCCCGGCGGCCAGCCGGCAGCGGTAAGCCTGTACTGGGTGAATGGCGCTGATCGACAGCGTTATGACTGTACGCTTGCCGCCCACGAGCGGCGGGAAATGGTCTTGGCGCCGGCGCTGTGGGGTCTTGATGAAGCCGTTTTCAACCAGGGATGGCTGGAGATCCACGCCGGGCAGCCGGTGGCCGGTTATGCCACTTATGCCTATAATGAGGTCTCCCGGGCCTCCCTGCCCCTGCTCCGCGAGCAGGAACTGTCGGCAGAAAAGGTGGTTTGTCACGTGGCTGCGGACGGCTACTGGTGGACCGGCCTGGCGTTGGTGAACCCGGCTGTCGATGCAAATGAAATTGAGTGTATTGCCTATGACGGCGAGGGAAACGTTCTCGCGCGGGCCAACCGGACCATGGAAGGGGCTGAAAAGCTGGTACTGATGGCCGACAGCCTTTTTCCGGCTGCCATTCGTTCCCGCATTCGCAGCCTGCGGATAGCCGCGGTTGACAGCCAAGGTTCCATCGGCGGTTTTTCCCTGTACGGGACCATGGATGGGGTGCAGCTGCTTTCCGCCCTGGTTTTGCGTTGAGAATTGTGAATGATGGAATGGTGAAGATATAATCATTGGATTTTATGGAAAGAGTGGAGTTTTATGGAAAGGAATGCTTTGAAGGTAATTGGCAAAGGCGGTTGTCTTGCGGCTATGCTGTTATTGCTGCTGCTCATTGCTTTTCCTGGTGACCGTGCTGCTGCCGCTGGAACAACACCTTTTTTACGTATTGTGTACGGTGGCAATCTGGACGGCAACATCACCCCCTGTGGCTGACACGGCCGCCAGTCGGGTGGTCTTGCCCGGCAGAAGTATGCCCTTGACCAGTTGCGCGCTGAAGTGGGTAAAGAGCACCTTCTGGTCATCAATGCCGGGGACAATTTCTCCGGCAAGGGGGAGCTGGCCTGGAAAAAGGCGGAATTGATTATCAAAGTGAACAACCTGATGGGTACCGACCTAATCGCCCTGGGAGCCAAGGAGTATCGGGTCGGGGCGGAGAAATTGAGTCAGCTGGCGAAAAGTTCCTGCGCCCCCTTCATCTGTGCCAATCTGAAGGACCACCGTCAGCTGGATGCTCCCTATTTCATGCCCTTTCTGCGTTTTGAAAGGGGGGGGCGCAAGATCCTGGTGGTTTCAGTTATCGACCCGGCCATCGGCCGCTACCTGAAGGATGATCGACTGGAATTGACGGACCCCCTGGCGGCGGTCCGCCGCCTTCAGCGGACCATCAGCCATGATGTTTTTATTCTGATTGCCAACGCCCAATCTGCGGTGATCGAAACCTGGCTGAAGCAGCTGAACGGGATTGATCTGGCGATTATGGGACGCTATATCTGGCTGATGGGCAATAAATGCAAGCGTCTCGGCCCGACGATGATGGTGGCCAACAACAACCGCGGCAAGACCATGTGCTACGTGGATCTTGACCTGGACGCCAACGGCCGGGTCCGGATTGCCAAGCCGGTGTACTGGAGCCTGAAAAAGGATACGGCGCCGAAAGATCCGCTGGTGGCGGCTCTGGTAGCCGATTACCAAGACTGGGAGGGCCGCTACCATTATGACCAGCGTTCACAGCGGCTGCGTCAGGCTAATGCTGACAAACCACAGTCCGGACGCTTTTACCTGGGCAAGGATTGGTGCCGGCGTTGTCACGGTGCCTATATTGCGGACTGGCGGCAGACCCGCCACGCCCGGGCCTTGGATTCCCTGCGGCGGAAGAAGCGGGAATTTGATCCGGAATGTCTCCCCTGCCATGTTACCGGGATGAATGATAAAAAAGCTGGGGGTGGTTTCGCCGACGCGGTCATCACCCCGCAAACCGCAAATGTTCAGTGTGAAGCCTGCCATGGTCCCGCCGGTGCTCACGCGCTGGGACCGGAAAAAAACGTTGTGGTTGACAAAGTGACCGAAAAAACCTGCCGGCGGTGCCACAACCGGGAAACCGACCCGAATTTTGATTATCAGCGGGATCTTCCCAAGGTGAACCACAGTCATATCAAGAGGTAAAGATGAGCAATCCTGAACCAATACAACGGCAATCATCAGTGTGTCAACAAGCCGGAATGCCCTGTTGTTACGCTCTCGTCGGCTTCATGACGACGTGTTTTTTGCTGCTGCTGATGATGGTGGTTCCTGTTCTTGCCGCCGGCAGCGATCTCCCTGCCTCCTGGCGGGTCAGGTCGGTTTACCAGGATCCCCTTACCGGCCGGCAGCAGGCGCCGGTTGTCTGGTTGTTTACCAGTCAACGGCAGGGGGATGGCTGGCAGGTGGAGGTCCGGGATGAAAATCAGCGTCTGGGCAGCCGGGCTGTCCTGCGCCTTTCCCTCGAACAACGGCTGCTGGAAGCGACCATCTATAACCAGGTGCGCGGCCGGGAGCGGGAATTACGGCGAACCTTTGCCGCTGACAAGCCGGCCTTGGTTCAGGAAGCCCTGATGCCGGTAAACTGGTTGAATGTTGGCCTGTCATGGGCGGGAATGGAACCCCGGGAGGTGGCAGTGAAAAGAATGGTGGGCCGGACGGGTTTTTCCACCCGTCTGCGTCTGGAAGCGGCTCCCATAACCATCAAAGAGGCCCTGGCGGCGGGGATGCTGTTGCCGGAAAGCGAAAACCATCTTGCCGGTCAGCCTCTGCTGGTGGTGAAAATCAGCAATATGGTAACGGGAGAGGTTGTCTGCCGCCAGCTGTGGGCTGAGTCTGTTTCCGTCTGGCTCTATGAACAGGCCGGTGACCGTACCTCGTGGTATCTGTGGGAGCAATAAAAAAGAGTTGCTGAAAACATGTGGTTGAGGGAAGAAAAAAGCCGGGAATTGAATCCCGGCTTTTTTCTTTGTCAATTCACTTTTGGAGGTGGGAGTTGCTTACATGCCCGGCAGTCCGTCGAGCATCATCTTGTTGCTGCTGCCATTTAACTGGAAACCGACGACATCTGTCTTCTCGGACTGGAACGCGATATAAGTGGCTTTGCTGATATCCGTGGTAAATAATTCACGGGCATATCGTACCGTTTTGGCACGAGCCGCCAAAAGGGTTTCCGCAGTTGCCACGGTCGTACCGGCATCATCGTAAGCCGTCAGGGTAATGGAGGTTTCCTCCCCCCCGACATTAACAAAAGCGATGCCGGTCCAGCCGTTTTTCTCCAGTTTGGGGAAAATCCCTGAACGTTTATTGATGTTGACCGCTGTATAGCCGGCCAGCTGGTTGCCCTGCAAGGTGCCGAAGAGTTCAAAGCCGGTAATCGGGTGTTCAGCTTCCACCGACAGCCAGGCGGTTTCTGCCGGCAGGTCCTTGATTTCTTCCTGGTTGACGATGGTAATGTATTTGTTGTCTCCCTGGTTGAAGAAAACAGTGATCGGATCAAACACCTGCCCCTGGTTGCCGTAGGGATGGAGAATCAGCTGGCTGTTGGCTGCCGACGGATCAAAGGCAACGATGCCGGTCCACCAGACGTGATTGGCCAGATGGGGAAAGGTGATAACTCTGGCGGTTTCCTCCTTCATCAACATGCCGCTCAGTTGGGGGAGATCCAGGCGGCCGAAAAGTTCCAGGCCCAGCACTCCATCGCAGTGGTGCATGGTGGCGGAATGGATGTCGCCAATTTGAGGGGTTTCACCCAGCAGGCCGCCGCTCAGAATATCTCTGATTGTCTTGGCATAGTGCGCTCCCGGCCCCAGGGTTATGGACTTGCTGCTGCCGTTGTCAAAATCCAGGGAGACGGTTTTGGTTTCCCTGGTGGTATTCACCAGGCTGATGCCCGTCCACCAGGAGTCGCCCGAGGCGATGTGGGGCAGGTACAGTTCCTGGTGGTTGCTTTCCCGGGCTGCCGGCACCGCCACCCGTGATCTGTTGTCAGCGGAAAAGAATTTTATATAACCGGCGGTTTCTTCCCGGTCGGAAGTGAAAACAATGTAGGCTATGTCTCCGGCGTTCTCGAATTCTCGGCTGACAACTATCTGCCGGCGCCCGTGGGGTGCCAGGTTAGCGACTGTAATGGCGGCGGACACCGGCTGTCCGCCATTGTCGTAAGGCTGAAAAGTGCCGCTGAGTGGTTCGCTGCCCGTATTGACAACACATATTTCCGTATGCCAGGAGTTGTTGCTGGCCACGTGTAGAAAGTATACATTGTAGCCGGTTTTCCCGGTTGCGGTTACCTGGACCGGCTGAGAAACACTGGTTCCACCTTCGTCGTCGACAACCGTGCAGGTGGCGGTATAAACCCCGGCGGCTTCATAGATGTGCCGACTCTTTCCCATGGCGCCGGTTTCCTGATGCCCATCACCATAATTCCAGGTGTAGCCGGTCACGCTGCCGTCAACGTCTTCGGCTTCACAGGTAAAGGAAACATCCAGCGGTGCTTCTCCGGTGGATGGAGTGGCGGTAAACGAAGTGACCAGCGGGTTCTGGTTGGCCTGGGAGCTCCAGACCACCCGAATAGGCAGGGTTTTGGAGGTGTCCTGGGCACCGCGGTCGTCCGTGACCGTGCAGTGGGTGAGAAAGGTACCGCTGGTATCGTAAACGTTGCTGAAGATGCCGGTGGTGTTGCTTTCCTCGCTGCCGTCGCCAAAATCAATGGTGTAGGATGTAATGGTGCCGTCTTTATCCCCGGCTTTGCAGGTAAAATGAACCTGCAGGGGGGTTTCGCCGCTGGTATGGTCAGCGGCAAAGGAGGTCACCACGGGCGGCTGATTGACAAAAATGCCGTATTCATAAGCGCCGACGTCGATGCCTTTGGGCGAGCGGGATTTGCCTTCCAGATCGTCCGCGGGCGCGCCCTCACCGGTGCCGAAGTCAATGCAGGGGGAATTGGCGGCTAGGTGATAATCATGTTTGTAGCGATTGACGAACAGGGGGTCCTTGAAGCTGTTGTTTTCCCCGGTCATCCTGACGGAAATGAAATACGGTAAGAATGAATGGGAAATGTAAGCGCTGGCACTGCATAAATGAAAGTTGATGTCATTGCCCTTGTTAAGATTGATGATGCTGTTGATAATTTTGATATCTTCTTTATATTCTATGTTAATGCCGCTGCCGCCTTCATCAGCTTGGTTGTCGGCAATGGTGCAGTTCATGATCAGTGCCGGCGAATGGTTAAGGCTGATGGCGCCGCCCAATCCGGCAGCGTCATTGCCGTAGAACAGACAGTTGGTTATGGTGAGGTTTTGTTTCAGGAAGGTTTCATAGCCTTCGCAATAACTATAAATTCCCCCGCCGTCTGCCAAGGTGACTTCTTCTTTTTCAGCGGTTTCTTCGTCGACAATGAAGCCGATAGTCTGGTTATTCCTGATGATGCAGCGGTTGATAGAAGGGCCTGTATAGTAAACAAATATAGCACCGCCGCGGCGAACGGCGTCATTATTCTCGATAATGCAGTCATTGATGGTCGGGTAGGAATCCGTATATATCGCCAGGGCGCCGCCGTTGCCGCCGCTGGCACAGCTCCTGATGACGCAGTTGCTGATCGTGGGGTTGGACTTTTTGTGGATATAAATACCGCCGCCGATTTTCTCATCGTAGCCGTTTTTGATCGTAAAGCCGGAGAGAATCGAGTGGGAACTTTCACCGCTGTGGAAATCAAAGGCGCGTCCCTCATCCTGGCAGTTGATGAGGCATTTTCCCGGCCCGTTTTCAGAGCGTACGGTGATGCTCTTGCCCAGAAAGTCAAGGTTTATATTGCCGGGGCCAGAGTAGCTCCCGTCGGCAACCAGGACGGTATCGCCCGGCGAGGCCGCCTTGATGGCGGCCTGGATGGTTGCTTTATCCTTGGGAACCCTGATGGTAGCACTGATTCCCGGACTGGCATAGAAACAGAAAATGAATGCCGCGGCCAAAAGGAGGACAAAAAACCTGGTTTTTTTCATGGGATAATCCTTAGTTTGATATGGTTAAAATCTCTATAGTTTTACTTAGGTGTAATAAACGCAAAAAATGTACCAGAGTAAAATGTATTCAAAAGATATCAGACACGTTGATGAACAGCCGTTTCCCTGTGCCCCCCGTCTTGATTATAAATGCCGTCTGGTTGCAAGATCGTATTCAAGGTTACAATTCTTTCCCCTGTTTCACCTGCCTTGAGAGTGTTTCTGCAGCCCGGGATTTAACGCCCATGCCTTGTCAAGTTCCCGTTGGGATTCCTGTTCCCGTCCCAACCGTTTCAGGCTCAGGGCGCATTTGTAATGAAGAAGAGCCGCTTGTTGCCGGAACGCCGGTTCTTCAGGAATGAGACTGATTGCTTTGCTGAAATCCTCTAAAGCGTTTTGATAATGTCCGCTTAAAAAGGAAATATTGCCCCGGTTTTCATAGGCAACTTCATATTGGGGATGAATGGCAATGGCCTGAGTGTAATCTTGAAATGCCTGACCGTACTTCCGCTGTTTACAATAAACCATTGCCCGGTTGTTGTATGCTCTGAAACTGGCTGGTTGCTTGATGATTACGTCCGTCCAGAGACTTTCCTCGTTTTGAAAAACGGCATTCCTTTTCCCGCTTCCCCAGCAAAGAAAAAGGATAATAACAACGGCTGCCATCATTGCCAGCCTCTGCCTGTTCATATAACAGTGGGAAACCGGTGACTTCGTCGCAGGATTCGATAGCTGAGCTGTGAAGTCAGCTATTATCATAGCCAAACCGGGAATGGCAAGGTAAACCTTATATTCCACCAGCAGTTCACGTTGAGGCAGAAACAGATAGGGCGGGGCCAAGGTTAGGTAAAACCAGAAAATGCCGAGTGAAGCCAGCCGCCGGTTTTTTTTGGCCAGGTAAACAGCTCCGGCAAGCATGATAAGGTGAAAAATCAGGGCTGACAATGTCGGCAGATGCAGTATCCCGGGGGAAAGAGAAACTTCATGCTGGACGCTGAGCCAGCCGGGCCAGGGGCAGACGAGGTAGATCCAGTACCAGAAGAAAACGCGGAGTTCAGTCAAAAAATGGATGAAGGGGCTCCAGAGGAGTTTGGAATGAAAGCCCAGGGTAAGATTGCCGGTTTGCCAGAGACCCATTTTCCAGGTCATTACTGTTGCCAGCAGGGCAACGGTAAAAACAGCGGCCAGCGCCTGGAAAAACCGTCGCCGGCCGGCGGCGTTGGGTTGTACAATCAGCCATTCAGCGGCGACACAAACCAGCGGCAGGGTAACGGCCATCTGCTTGCAGTGTATGGCCAGCCAGCCACAGATGATAAAACCGGTCCAGCCGGTGAGTTGACTCACGGTGAAAGGTTTACCACTTGTGGGAGTTCTCAGCCGCAGGTACAGAAAAAAAGCTGCCAGGTAGAACATGGTGGCGAGCGAACCGTTGCGCTGGATGATATAGGTAACGGAGTTGACCGCCAGGGGGTGGCAGAGGAATATCAGCGAGGTGAGAAGGCATACGGCATCAAAAGCATGTTTTGGCTTTACTCCCCGGGGATAGGCATAAAAACAAAGTTGGCGCAGAATCAGGAACAACAGGAAGCTGTTGGTCCCGTGAACAGCGATGTTAACCAGGTGGTATCCGGGCAGCCACAGTCCATGGATAGCATAATTCATGATAAAAGTAAGCCAGGAGATTTGCCTGCCGGGAAGAAAAAAATGCTGTCGCAGATCGTGAAGAGTGGGCAGCCAGGATTGAATGGCGGGATTTATTGCCTGCCGGGCATTGAAAATACTGTTGTAGTCATCAAACTGAAACGGGTATTTCAGCGTTCCGGCATAGAGCATAAAACTGAAAAGAAGAAACAAAGACCATATTCCAACATCAAGCCAGAAAGGTGCGCAAGCCGGTCGGGCTGCTTCGCCCGAGGTGTCATCTGGTGGTCTGTGGAGCCGGGAACCCCGACGAGAGGTTTTCTTTGCGGCCATGCAACGCTATCCTAGAATGGAGAGTTCAAAATGTCCTGATGGGATTACTGATGCTGCCGACAGCAGGAACAATGTTCAGCTGCCAGTTTCAAAACCGTCCTTAAAGCTATAATCGCTGGTATGCGCGAAAATCTATAGCATAAAT
>JAOZRP010000056.1 GCA_029940125.1 bacterium | reverse complement strand
CGGGAAAAACTTTGGGCTACCCTCACGATATCGCGCCGGAAAACAGCACCGGCTGTCGACTTTAGAACAACGCAAAAAACATACCGGACACTGCTGAGAAATTCACGCACCACGTGGCTTTACTGCAAAAATTATTGGACTGTCAAGCATTATTCCCAGCTGCCGGCGTAATCTCCTTGACCGTATAGTCCATTTGTGTCAAAATTTCCGACCATGGAAAACACGAGCGATGTTTGTTGGCGACCTGACTTTTTGACCTTTATTGCCGGGGAAAATCACGACAGTTATTGTCAGCTGTGTTGACCCGGAAACGTTCATTTCCCGGCCGACGTTTTCAGTAAATCATTGAAAAAGTAAATTGTTGAGCTGAGAGCCCAGGGCTGACAGCTAGCAGTCCATCCGGAAAACGGCAGTTTCCGGATGGAAACCAGGAGAATTTCTATGCTCATTGTAATGCGTAACCAGGCGTCTTCGCCGGAGATTGAACAGGTGGTGGCCAGCGTGAAATCACTTGGCTTTCAGGCCAAGGTTATTCCCGGGGCCGGGAGAGTGGCTATCGGGGTGGTCGGCAATCAGGGCTACGTGGAGGATGCGGCCATTTCCCGCTTGCCGGGCGTTTCCCATGTTATTCACGTTACCAAGCCGTACAAGCTGGTCAGCCGGGATTTCAATCCGGAAAACACCGTGGTCAGCATCGGCGACTTGAAGGTCGGTGAGGGGTGCCCGCCGGTGGTGATGGCCGGGCCCTGCTCGGTTGAATCGGAAGAGCAGGTTTTTTCCACGGCCGAACGGGTGAAAAAAGCCGGGGCTCATATTCTGCGCGGGGGAGCTTTCAAGCCGCGGACCGGTCCCCATAATTTCCAGGGACTGGGCGAGGAAGGGCTGAAAATGCTCAACGCGGCCGGCAAGGCGCATGGCCTGCCGGTGGTGACCGAGGTCATGCGCATCGGCCAGCTTGACGTGGTATGCAAATATGCCGATATCCTGCAGATCGGCGCCCGCAACATGCAGAATTTTGATCTTTTAAAGGAAGTGGGTAAAATAGATCAGCCGATACTGCTGAAACGGGGCATGTGCGCGACCATTGATGAGTTTCTGGCGGCGGCCGAGTATATCCTGGTGGCGGGAAACAACCGGGTGATTTTGTGTGAGCGGGGCATCAGGACCTTTGAAACGGCAACCCGCAATACCATGGACCTGGCAGTTGTACCTTTGATCAAGGAAAAATCCCATTTACCCATTATCATTGATCCTTCCCATGCCACGGGAAAAAGCTCACTGGTAACGCCCATGGCGGCCGCCGGCATCGTGGTGGGGGCCCACGGCATTATGGTTGAAGTTCATCCCCAGCCTGAATGTGCCCTTTCCGATGGTCTTCAATCGCTTGATTTTCCCGGATTTGATCAACTCATGGAGCATTTGACCTATTACATCCAGCGGAAACGCTGAGCGGTTTATCATGGGCAAAACTTTCACCGTCGCACTGCTGATCCTGCTGTTGACTGCCGCTGTCGTGCCGGCGAAGATGCAGGAAAAACGGTCCGAAGAAGAAATTGCCAAGGTTGCCATCGGTGCCTACCAGGACGGTTTTTACGAGGTCGCCAAGGAGGAGTTGGAAGATTTTCTGATTGCCTACCCTGATTCCGGCTACGTGGCGCAGATCAAGTTGATGCTGTTTCTTACCTGCCTGCATCTCTCGGAATGCCAGGAGGCGTCGCAGCTCTGGTCGGATATCGGGGGGAAAGCCGCCCTGGAAAATTCCGGTTTTTCTCCAGCCCAACTGCTTTTCCAACTGGGATTCTGTTTTTTTCAGGAACTCAAATTCGAGCCGGCCCAACGGTATTTCCGTCAAATATTGACCGCGTATCCCCGGGGCGACCTGGCTTGCCAAGCCCGCTTTTTCCTGGTCAAGATGGCCTTCCATCGCGAGTCCTATGAACAGGCCGCTGCGGATGCAGCTCAACTGCTTAAGCTTAAAAACCCCCGTCTTTCTCCCGTGCAGAATAAAGAGCTGCTTTATTTTGCGGGACTGTCTCATTATCGGCTCGGCAGGTATGATGATGCTTTGCCTTTACTGCGGCGGTACTTTGCCGACTATGCCGACGGCATGGGTAAAAGCGCCAAAATATTTTATTATAAAATCCTGATTGAAACTTCCCTGCAGGCGGGAAAGCTGGCTTTGGCCGATCAGTTTCTGGACATGTGGCTGCGTGACTATCCCCGGTCCGCAGGGGTGACTGCCGCCCTGTACCTGGTAGGGGAAGCGAATTACCGGCATCATCGCTATGCCAGGGCTTCCAGTTGCCTTCGGCAGGCGGTGTCAAGAGCTGATTTGGACCAGGACCTGCGCCGGGTGGCGTATGGCTGCCTGGTCAACATCCTGTTGACCGAAGGGCAAAAACCGGAACTGGTGCAATACCTGGAGAAGCTCATACCCCTTGAAAACGGGCTGAAGGAGCAGAAGAAGCATTGGAAGCTGTTGGGTACGCTTTATTACGGAGCGAAGGATTACAACCGCTGCGTGGACGCTTTTTCGCAGTTGATGCAGGCGTTTCCTGAAACCATGGGGGATGAGGATGTGCTGCTGATGTATGTTGGTGCCGGGCGGGCCGCCGGACGGTGTGCCGCGGTCATTGCAGCGCTTTCGCCGCATTTTGATCTCAGTCGGGTCAAAAATCCCGGTCCTGCGTTATTGTCAGCCGGCTATGTTTATGGCCTGTGCCTGGAGCATGAACAACGGTATCCCGATGCTTTTTACTGGTTTCAGCAACTGTACAAGCGGGGTGACCGCCGTGAAAACAAGGTAAAAACGCTGGCGGCCATGAACCGGATTTCCCTGAGGATGAAAAAAACGGAACCGTTCCTTTGGGTGGCAAAAACCATTGTCCGGGATTTTTCCCTTGACAACCCCGAAGATGAGAAGCTGCTGAAAAAGCATCCCTGCCTGGTGCTTTCTGCCGCCACCTATTTTTACCGGCGCCAGGAATATGAACAGGCAATTCCATCCCTGCTCTGGCTTCGGGGGCTGCCAAGAGGAAAATCCCCGGAGCTGCACGATCAGGCGGTCTTTTTTCTGGCTGAATCCTATTACCATCGGGAAAAGATCAATGACGCCATTCCCTTGTATGCCGAGTTGGTGGATAAATCCGTTGGCCGCTACCGGGAACTTGCTGCCTTGAGGCTGGTAACCTTGTATGAACGCCAGGGGTATAAAAAGAAAAAAGCGGAAATGTATCGTAAACTTTCTGAAATTACCGGGGATCCCGATTTAGGAAAGGCGCTGGGTAACAAGCAGCGAAAACCATGAGATGAAATATTTTATGACTGCCCTCGGCCTGGCGCTGGTTATCGAAGGCATTCCATACTTCCTTTTTCCCGGTGGTCTTAAACAGGTTCTGGCTGCCATGCAGGAGTTGCCCGAGCATTTGCTTCGCCTTTTCGGGCTGGTTATTATGCTGGCTGGTCTGGGGATCCTGTATGCGGTCAGGTCCGGCCATTAGCCCTTGACTTACCTGGTAAGTTGTGTTTTAAGAATCCCTTTGCCTACCAGTTGACATGGTCTTTGATAATATGGATGTGGATCTATTTTCCTATGACTTGCCCCCGGCGCTGATTGCCCAGCATCCCCTTGAACGGCGGGATGAATCCCGGCTGCTGGTTGTTGACCGAAGCCGGAATTTTTTTGAAGACAGTCGTTTTTCCAGGCTGGGCGGCTACCTCAGCCCGGGAGATTTGCTGGTCTATAACGATACCCGGGTTTTTCCCGCCCGGCTGCGGGGATTAAAGCCGACGGGCGGCCGGGTGGAGGTGTTTCTCGTCCCCCGGGGAGAGGATGAAGAGAACGGGGAAAAGAGTGAAGCGGTATGGCCGTGCCTGTTCAAGGCCTCCAAGCCGGTCAAGCCCGGTCTTGCGTTGACCTTTGGCGAGGCGTTGACCGGAGAGGTTGTTGCTCCCTCTTCTTCCCAGCCGGGAAAAATAAAGTTGACGGCTGCGGAAGGAACATCAGTCTGGGCGCAGATTGAGCGGATCGGGCAGGTGCCGCTGCCTCCCTACATCAAAAGACCGGCCGCTGGTGATGACCGGGAACGCTATCAGACGATCTTTGCCGAAACCGGCAAGGAAGGTGCGGTTGCCGCTCCCACCGCCGGGCTGCATTTTTCCCCGGAGCTTTTAGCCGTTCTGAAGCAACAGGGCATTGCTGCCGTTCCTTTGACCCTGCATGTGGGCCTCGGAACGTTCATGCCGGTTAAAACCGCGAAGGTTGAAGACCACCAGATGCACGCCGAATGGTACCAGATACCCCTGACCACCCTTGATGCCATTGATAAAGCCAAGTCAGCCGGAAAACGGGTGGTTGCCGTTGGCACCACGGTTACCCGGACCCTGGAATACCATGCTGTGACCGGCAAAACCAAGGGGTTTTGCGACCTTTTCATTTACCCGGGGTTTCAGTACCAGCTTATTGATGCCCTGATTACCAACTTTCACCTTCCCCGTTCAACCCTGCTGATGCTGGTATCCGCCTTTGCCGGCCGTCAACGCATTATGGCTGCCTACCGGCACGCAATCGGGAAAAAATATCGATTTTACAGCTATGGCGACAGCATGTTGATACTCTGATGAATTATTTTACCGTTACGGCCGGTGACGGCCGCAGTTCGGCCAGGTGCGGCGTCCTGGAAACCGGCCATGGGATTATTGAAACCCCCTGCTTCATGCCGGTCGGCACCAAGGCGACGGTCAAGGGACTGACTCCCCGGCAGCTGCACGAGGAAGTCGGCGCCCAGATTATTCTGGCCAACACCTATCATTTGTTTCTGCAGCCCGGCGAGCAGCTGGTTGGCGAGCTTGGCGGCCTGCACGCTTTCATGGGCTGGGATGGGCCGATACTGACTGACAGCGGCGGCTTCCAGGTTTTTAGCCTGGCTTCCCTGAGGACTCTTGAGGAAGAGGGGGTTACCTTTCAGTCCCCCGTGGACGGCAGCCGCCACCTGCTGACGCCGGAACGGGCCATTGAGATCCAGGAGGTCCTGGGGGCGGATGTCATCATGGCCTTTGACGAATGTACCCCGTACCCGGTTGATTACGAAACCGCCCGACGGTCGCTGCGGATGACGGCCAGGTGGGCCGAGCGCTGTAAAACGGCCCGCCGGCGGACGGACAACCTGCTGTTCGGCATTGTCCAGGGCAGCATGTACCCGGAGCTGCGGCGGGAAAGCGCCGAATTGACCCGGGAAATCGGTTTTGACGGCTACGCTCTGGGTGGGTTGAGCGTCGGCGAAGAAAAATCCTTGATGTATGAAATGATTGATATGACGGCGCCGCTGCTGCCCCGGGAGCAGCCCCGGTATCTCATGGGCGTCGGCAAGCCCGAGGATATTGTGGCCGCGGTGGCGGCCGGGGTTGACATGTTCGACTGCGTCCTGCCGACCAGAAATGCCCGCAACGGCATGTATTTTACCTGGCAGGGGCCGCTGGTCATCAAGCAGGCCCGTTATCGTACCGACTCCCTGCCCATCGACGAGCAGTGTTCCTGCTATACGTGCCAGAATTTTTCCCGGGCCTACCTGCGCCACCTGTTCCGGTCGAGAGAAATACTTTCTTCCGTCCTGGCCACCATCCACAACCTTTATTTTTACCATCGGTTGATGGAAAAAATCAGAATGCAGATAAAAAATGGTACTTTTGCCGATTTTATGAAGAATTTTATTTCAAATTATGATATCAGCTAGCAGTTTTAGGCATAATGCTCATTCGGAAAGGTTCATTTCCCGGTGGGTGCTTGCCGCAATCAGCCGGCTGCCGGTAAAACGTTGAAAAAGTTTGTTAAGCCGGGCGCTGAAGGCTGACCGCCAACGGTTGGTCCGGAAGTGGTGGTTCCCGACTGGAAACTGAATGTTTGTTTTTGAATGAGCAGATAATAATCAGGAAAAGGAGTAGGCATTATGTTAGGTATTGCGTTTGCGATGGCACAGAATCCGGCTGGCGGTCCTCCGGCCGGCGGGTTGGAAGCGATGAAAGGTTTCTTCCCCCTGATTCTCATGTTCGTAATTTTTTATTTTCTTCTGATTCGCCCCCAGCAGAAAAAGCAGAAGGAACACAAGAACCTGCTGGCCAATTTGAAGCGGGGCGATGAAATTGTCACGGCCGGCGGCTTGATCGGCAAGATAACCGCGATCACCGATCGAACGGTTACCATTGAAGTGGCGGATAAAGTCAGGGTTAAAATTCTTCGCGGGCAGGTATTGACCGTGCTGCAGGGCGACCAGTCATAATCGGCATCGGCCAGGTTCTTTTTCAGGAGATATGTCGAGATGATAAAAAATATCAAGTTGAGAATAGTGATTGTCCTGTTTACCGTCGTTCTGGCGCTGTTGTACCTGGTGCCGACGGTTACCAGCAAGCTGCCTTCCTGGTGGGGAAAAGTGTTGCCGACGGATAAAATCCATTTAGGGCTTGATCTGCAGGGCGGCATCCATTTGTTGATGGAGGTTGACGCGGCCAAGGCCATGGAAGCAACCACCGACCGGATTGCCGGTGAATTGCAGAGTCTGCTCCACGATGAAAAGATGGACCCGGTGGCCGTAAAGCGACTGGAAGCCGGCGAACTGTTGATCAAGATGCCCGACGGCGTCGATATGACCAAGGTTCAGGAACTGATTGACAAGGAACTGCCCCAGTGGAAGCTGGTTGTTGCCCAGGGACAGACCCTCAATTACAAGGTTGAGGATGCTGAACGTAAGCGCATCGAGAAAATGGCCGTTGAACAGGCGGTTGAAACCATGCGCAACCGGATTGACCAGTTCGGGGTTTCCGAGCCGGAAATACGGCCCCAGTCGGGTAATCGTATTTTGGTTCAATTGCCGGGCATCAAGGATACCCGCCGGGCCATCGAGCTGATTGGCAAAACGGCTCTGCTGGAATTCAAGCTGGTCAGCGACCGGATCAATCCCCGGGACCTGGAATCCGGCAATCTCCCGGACAACATCGAAATTCTCTACCAGCAGGAATATGATCCGGTGACCAGGAAAATAATCCGCAAAATCCCCTATGCCCTGGAGAAGAAAACCCTGATGACCGGTGAATACATTGCCGATGCCAAGGTTCGCTTCAACTCCCGTTACGGGGAACCCTACGTGGCCATGGATTTCAATTCCCGCGGGGCCAAGCTCTTTGACCGCATAACGGCGGAAAACGTCAAGCGGCGGCTGGCCATTGTCCTGGATAACCACGTTTATTCAGCCCCGGTCATCCAGGAGCGGATTTCCGGCGGCAAGGCCCAGATTACCGGGCATTTTGACGCCAAGGAAGCCCGCGACCTGGCCATCGTGCTGCGCGCCGGCGCCCTGCCGGCGCCGATCCGCATCCTGGAAAAACGGACCGTTGGTCCTTCCCTCGGTCACGATTCGATCAGGAAAGGGCTGATGTCCATGATCATCGGCGGCATCCTGGTGGTGGCCTTCATGATATTTTACTACCATTTCAGCGGCCTGGTGGCCAACCTGGCCCTGATTTTAAACCTTTTGTTCATCATCAGCATCCTGGCTCTGGCGAAAGCAACCCTGACTCTGCCGGGCATCGCCGGCATCGTGTTGACCATCGGCATGGCGGTGGATGCCAACGTCCTGATTTTTGAACGAATCAAGGAGGAGATGCGGCTGGGGAAAACGGTGCGGGCGGCGCTGGACAGCGGCTACAACAAGGCCTTTCTGACCATCATGGATGCCAATATTACCACGCTTATTGCCGCCATCGTCCTTTACCAGTATGGCACCGGACCCATCAAGGGATTCGCGGTAACCCTGTCCATCGGTATCATTTCCAGCCTGTACACGGCGATTTTTGTCACCCGGCTGGTTTTTGATCTGGTAATGGAGAAAAAGCCGCTGAAAAAATTGAGCATTTAACATGCAGTAGTTGAGGAGAGTATGCATGGAGTTTATCAAGCCAGGAATTAATATCCAGTTTGTCGGTCGGCGGTTTCTTTTTATCACCCTGTCGACGGTTGTGATTCTGATCGGTATCGCCTCCCTGATCTTTCATGGCGGGCTTAATTACGGCATTGATTTTGCCGGTGGAACGATGGTGCAGGTGAAGTTCAGTCAGCCGACCACCCCCGATGACATCCGCAAGGCCCTCAAGGGGCTTGATCTTGGTTCCAGCACCATTCAGCAGTTTGAGGAGTCCAGCGGGGAAGAGTTTTTGATCCGGGTGGAGAAGTCAAAATCCGACCTGGTCGGTCTCTCGGATGAAATCAAGGCGACCCTCGATAAAGCCTATGGCGACAACCAGGTTGACATCCGCCGGGTGGAGATGGTTGGCCCCAAAGTGGGCCAGGATTTGCGCCGCAAGGGGGTTATGGCCATTATCTACGCCCTGGTGGGCATTCTCATTTACGTTACTTTTCGTTTTGAGTTCAAATTCGCCCTTGGGGCGGTGGTGGCCCTGTTCCATGACGTCATCATCACGGTGGGCATCTTTTCCCTGCTGGACAAGGAGTTCAATTTGTCCATCCTGGCGGCCCTGCTGGCTATTGTCGGTTACTCGCTCAATGACACCATCGTGGTTTATGACCGGATCCGGGAGAATTTGAAGCAGCCGGGCAAAAGGTCCTACGAAGAATTGATCAATACCTCGATCAATGAAACCCTCAGCCGGACCATCCTCACCTCGCTGACCACCGTGCTGGTCCTGCTCAGTCTCTTTTTCCTCGGCGGCGGCGTTATTCATGATTTTGCCTTTGCCCTGATGGTCGGCGTCATTGTCGGTACCTATTCATCCATCTTTATTGCCAGCCCGATTGTCATTGCCATGAAAGGGATGGTGAAACCCCAGGGCAAGCGCCGGCGGGTGTCAACGTGACGGTTGGCAGATGATCAGTATCGCTGAAATTTTTTACAGCATCCAGGGGGAGTCCACGTTTTCGGGGCTCCCCTGTGTTTTTGTCCGCTGCGCCGGCTGCAACCTGTCCTGTTCCTACTGCGACACCGGCTACGCCCGCGATCCGGCTGCCGGTGAGATGTTGACGGTGGAGGAGGTCCTGGAACGGGTGTCTTCATTCCCCATCGACCTGGTGGAAATTACCGGCGGCGAGCCGCTGCTGCAGCCTGACCTTCACCGGTTGATTGAAGCGCTCCTGTCAGCCGGGAAACAGGTGCTGCTGGAAACCAACGGTTCCCTGGATATCAGCAACATTGACCAACGTGTACAGGTTGTTCTTGACGTGAAGACCCCGGGCAGCGGCATGGCTTCCAAAAATTGCATGGCCAACTATCAGCGGCTTGACGCCCGCCGTCATCAGCTTAAATTTGTTCTCTGCGGCGAGGAGGATTTTCGCTGGAGTTGTGATTTTATCCGGGAATACCTGCCGGAATCGGCAACAATTCTGTTCAGCCCGGTGGTGGAGCGGTTCAGTGCGAGGCGGTTGGCGGAACTGATTCTCCAGGAGCACCTGCCGGTGCGCCTGCAGCTGCAGCTCCATCGGCTTGTCTGGCCGGAAGCGGAGCGGGGGAAATAATGATGAAGGGAAAAAAAGCGGTTGTTCTGCTCAGTGGCGGACTTGACTCGGCGACGGTGGGGGCGGTTGCCCGGCAGCAGGGCTACCAGTTGTACTGCCTGAGCTTTGACTATGGTCAGCGCCATCACTGTGAGCTGGAAGCGGCGGGCAAAGTTGCCCGGTCGCTGTCCGCGGTGCATCACTTGATCCTGCGCCTGGATTTAAACCGGATCGGCGGTTCCTCGCTTACGGACCGGAACCTGGAGGTGCCCAGGAACCGGGTTGAATCGCCGGAGCAGGAGATACCCATTACCTACGTACCGGCCCGCAATGCCATCTTTATTACCCATGCCGTTGCCTGGGCGGAAACCCTGGAAGCCCGGGATATCTTCCTGGGCGTCAATGCCGTTGACTACAGCGGCTACCCTGACTGCCGGCCTGCTTTTATTCAAGCCATGGAACGGGCCGTAAACCTGGGGACAAAACTGGGAGTCGGGGGGGAAGACCGCTATTTTCGCCTGCACGCCCCGCTGATTGAATTGAGCAAGCATGAAATTATTCAGCTGGGGACCAGGCTTGGCGTCGACTACGGGTTGACTCACAGCTGCTATGATCCCGATGCCCGGGGAAGGCCCTGCGGCCAGTGCGACAGCTGCTGCCTGCGCCTGCAGGGTTTTGCCGCGGCCGGCCTGGAAGACCCGTTGGCATATTAGTGCCTTATCCCTGAAAGGCTGTCACTCTTTTCAGTACCCCCTTGAGGG
>JAOZRP010000357.1 GCA_029940125.1 bacterium | reverse complement strand
GGAAGTTGTGGGCGAGCAGCGGGCCCTGGATATGGCCGTTTCCATCAAGGATTTTTTGCTGCGGGATTTACACCGGACGGTTGAAGGCGAGACCTTCTGCTTCAGCTATACGCCCATTGATCACACGGCGGTGCACAACGCCAACCTGCTGGGAGCGTCGCTGCTGATTCGCCTGTTCAAGGTTACGGGTGAGGAGGTTTTGCGGGAGGCGGCCCTGGCCAGCCTGGCCTACAGCATGAAATACCAGCGCGGGGACGGTTCCTGGTATTACGCCGAAACGCGGATGCAGAGCTGGATTGATTCCTTTCATACCGGCTTCAACCTGGAGGCGGTGCGGCGCTTCCTGCGGGCGGGCGAGGGGACGGAATACGCGACGGATTATGAAAAAGGCGTTGACTTCTATGCCGCCAATTTTTTTCTGGCCGACGGGACGCCCAAGTATTACCATGACCGGGTGTATCCCATCGACATCCACGCTCCGGCCCAGGCGGTGGTGTTTTTTGCCGGCGAGGGGGAGAAACACCGGGAGCTGACCGACCGGGTGATGAAGTGGATGATAGACAATATGTGGGACGAGCGGGGCGGCTATTTCTACTTCCGCAAGGGGCCGCGTTTGACCAACAAGATTCCCTACATGCGCTGGGGGCAGGCGTGGGCCTTCCATGCCTTGACGGAATATGCCGTTAATACAGCAGTTAATGCGAAAGATTTATAACTGAAAATGGATGCGGATAAAAAAATACCCGAACCGCTGCCGCTGATGTCGCTGAAGGTGACTCCTTTTCTGAGCTACCGGCACGCCTGCGCCTGCGTTGAGGGCTTGATCGAGGCCGGGCGGAAGGCGTACAGCGTGGCGATCAACCCGGAAAAGATCTACCAGGCCGAGCATGACCGGGAGCTGGCTGATTTGATCAACGGCGCCCGGATATGTATTTGCGACGGCATCGGGGCGGCCCTGGCGGTCAGGGTGCTCCATGGGCGGGCGCTGACCAGGATTACCGGGGTGGCGCTTTTTTTTGAGCTGGTAAAAAAGGCGGCTGAGAAGGGATGGAAGATATATCTGCTTGGCGCTTCCCCCGAGTCCAACCAGGGTGCTTATGAGGCCCTGCTGGCAAAACATCCCGGTTTGAAGATTGTCGGGCGGCATGACGGCTATTTTGAGGATTCCGGCAAAATTGTTGAGGATGTCAACCGTTCAAGGGCGGACATTTTGTTCGTGGCCCTGGGTTCCCCGAAGCAGGAGCAGTGGATTGCCGGGCACCGGGAGGTGATTGACGCGCCTTTCTGCATGGGGGTGGGGGGCACGTTTGACGTGGTCAGCGGCAGGGTGAAGTGGGCGCCGGCCGTCTGCCGGAAAACTGGCACCGAGTGGCTGTATCGCCTGGTAAGCGAGCCGAAGCGGTGGCGCCGGCAGCTGGCGCTGCCGAAATTTCTCTGGCTGCTGCTGCGCTATAAGCTGGCGGGTAAGAAAAAATGATGAAGACTTTTTTGATGATTATTGTGGTTTCCTTGCTGGCGGGGGTTTTTCGGGCTCCCGCCTTTCTGGTGTGCGAGCGGCCGCTGAAAAAGGCGGACTGCGTTATGGTCATGCTCGGTTCGGAATATGAGGCCCGGAAGCGGGAGGCGGTGTCGTTGATTGAAAAGGGGGTTGCTGATACTTTGCTGATTCCGGCCTGGCGGCAGGTGATCCGCTATAAAGGCGAGGGCGGCAGCCGGAAGCCGACGGCGAAAAAGACGGTGATGGTGGCCGGGCGGCCGCAGGTGAGCGTCAGGATTTTCGGCCGGCGCTGGGATTTGTACGAAAACACCCACCTGGAACTGCTGCTGGCCCGGGAAATGATGGAAAAGCTGGGGCTGAAGTCGGCGGTGGTGGTTAGCTCCCCTTACCACCTGCGGCGTCTGCAGTTGATTGCCGGCCAGGTGTTCTCCGACGAGGACGGCTACAAAATCGGCCTGAAATCGACGTCCCTGGAATCATATAATTTTTTGGCCTGCCTGCAGTCGGAATGCTGCCGGAAGTACGTGGCCAGCGAGTACCTGAAAATCGCCTGGTTCCTGGTTTACGGGTGGTTTGTAAAATAGAGAGAACGTCCCCTCTGTCCCTTATTTGATTTTTATTCCAGTTTCGAGAATTTTTTTAACGAACGGATTGTTGTCGTTGAAATCTTCTGGTCGGTAGGGAAGCGGTTCAAGATCGCTACTGACTTTCAATTTGATGCGCCTGATTTTTTGCCTGTCTTCGAACCGCTCGCCAACAAAGGCTTTTGAGACAATGGCCAGGTCGATGTCACTCCACTCATTGAATGTTCCCTGGGCGTAACTGCCAAATAAAACAGCCTGTTCTATGGCAATGTTATTGTTTGCCAATTCTTTTAAAAACTGGTTTATGATTGATTGTATTGTATTTGGGATCGCAGCCATTTTAATATCTCGTCAATTTTGAAAAAATAATCCTCGCTGAATTTTCTGGTGCATTTTTTGTAAAACTCATTTTTATATTGGGGGTATCTTGCCTCCAGGTTAAAATCATTGACCTCGTCAAGAAAAATTTCCTGTTCTTCCGTTAATTCGATGTTGGTATGCTGTGCAAGCTTTACCAGATTATGAGTTTTGGGTGGTCAATTTTACGTAATCACAGGTGGTCAATTTTCGGTTGTCACAACTATTCTCTGTCCAATTCCTCGTAAATTGCGCATAATCCCAAGGGAATCAGAGCTCGG
>JAOZRP010000356.1 GCA_029940125.1 bacterium | reverse complement strand
GGTTTGGCTCATAGCGGTATTGGCCGCCGAACGAATCACACGATGTGATTCGCGGCGGACGCCTCGGAGCCGGCCATGGACGGCCGGCGAGAATGAGCGAGAGCCATGCCGGAACATCCTGATACCCTGTTTTAGGTTGCGGGCCTTAAGCCCGCCTTGGATATCAGAAGGTGAGAGGTGCGGCTTTTGCGCCTCTTTCTTTGTTTTTGTGATGATGCTGGGATAGGTCAGTATAAAGATGCGCCCGCCGGCCGCAGTCAGGCGGGCAAGCCGCATGGATGAAAGTGAAAATACATGGGAAAATCACTGTTGATTGTTGAGTCTCCGGCCAAGGCCAGAACCATAAAGAAATATCTGGGCAAAGGCTTTGAGGTTAAGGCGTCCATCGGACACGTGAAAGACCTGCCCAAAAAGGAACTGGGCATCGACATCTCCGCCGATGGGGAATTTGCGCCCCACTATGTGACTATTCGCGGCAAGGGCAAGGTCATCAGTGAGCTGAAAAAGGCGGCGAAAACGGCCGATGCCGTCTACCTGGCTCCCGACCCCGACCGTGAGGGGGAAGCCATCGCCTGGCATATTGCCCGGGAGTTGGGCCGCAGGGAAGGCGTATATCGGGTTCTTTTCCATGAGATTACTCCCCAAGCCATCAAGGAGGCGTTGAAATCTCCTTTGGCTATTGACGAGAACCGGGTTAACGCCCAGCAGTCGCGGCGGATCCTCGACCGGCTGGTGGGGTATAAAATCAGCCCGCTGCTGTGGAAAACCGTGCGCCGGGGGCTGAGCGCCGGCCGGGTGCAGTCGGTAGCCGTCCGGCTCGTCTGTGATCGGGAGGCGGAAATAAAGGCTTTCAAGCCGGAGGAATACTGGCATATTGACGCGATGTTGTCCGGGCCCCAGCCGCCGGTCTTTCCCGCCCGCCTGCATGCCATCAAAGGCAAAAAAGCGGTGGTTGGCAATCAGCAGCAGGCGGATGGCATTGTCAAGGAGCTTTCCACCGCTTCTTTCACCGTGAGCAAATGCGAGCAGAAAAAAAGAAAGCGCAACCCTTTACCGCCGTTTATTACCAGCAAGCTGCAGCAGGAGGCTTCCCGCAAGCTCAATTTCAGCGCCAAGAAAACGATGATGGTGGCCCAGCAGCTTTATGAAGGGGTGGAACTGGGCGCCAGCGGTCCCACCGGCTTGATTACCTATATGCGTACGGACTCCGTGCGGGTGTCCGATGCCGCTTTGAAAGACTGTCGGGACTACATCAAGGGTCGTTTTGGATCCGAGTATCTTCCCGCCCGGGCGATTCACTATAAAAACAAGAACAGCGCCCAGGATGCCCATGAAGCCATCCGCCCGACGTCCATGGAGTTCGATCCCGATCAGGTTGCCGGCTTCCTGACCGCTGACCAGCTGAAGTTGTACCAGCTGATCTGGAATCGCTTCGTGGCCAGCCAGATGGCGCCGGCCGAATATTTTCAAACGGTTGTCGATATTAAGGCCGGGGAACACTACCGGTTTCGGGCGGTGGGACGCCGGCAGATTTTTGCCGGCTTTCTGGCTTTGTACGAGGTGGGTAAAGATAATGGCAACGGCAGCAACGGCAAAGAAGAAGACCGGGAATTGCCGCCTCTCGCGGTTGGTGATCAACTGACGCTGGAGAAATTGGAGCCGTCGCAGCATTTTACCCAGCCGCCGCCCCGCTTTACGGAAAGCACCCTGGTGAAGGAACTGGAAGAAAAGGGCATCGGCCGGCCTTCCACCTATGCGACCATCCTGTCGACCATCCAGGATCGTGAATATGTGGAGTTGAGGGAAAAGAAGTTTTATCCGACTGATTTGGGGGTACTGGTAACGGAGCTGTTGAAAAAGAGTTTTCCCGACATCCTTGATGTCAGTTTTACCGCCCAGATGGAAAATACTCTTGATCAGGTGGAGGAGGGGAAATATGACTGGCAGCAGCTGCTGAAGAACTTTTATCAGCCGTTTGAAGAACGGCTGGCGGCAGCCGTGGCGACCATGAAGGAAGTGCGCCAGCAGGAGGAGGAAACCGACGAAATCTGCGAGAAGTGCGGCGCCCGGATGGTGATTAAATGGGGGCGCAACGGTAAATTTCTTGCCTGTCCCAACTACCCTGAATGCAAAAACACCCGGAATTTGACGTCCAGGGAGATGCCGGCCGATCCGGAGCTGAGTCCGGAAGAGATTGAGCAGCTGGGAAAATGTCCCCAGTGCGGCAGCAGCCTGACGGTGAAAAATGGTCGGTTTGGCCGTTTCATTGCCTGTTCCCGGTATCCAGAATGCAAGTATACCCGTTCCATTGGTACCGGCATCGGCTGCCCGGTTGAAGGATGCGACGGCGAAATTGTTGAGAAAAAATCACGGAAGGGGAAAATATTCTATTCCTGTTCCCGCTATCCTGATTGTCAGTACGCCTTGTGGAACAAGCCCTATCCCATGACCTGCCCCGATTGCGGCCATCCTTTCCTGGTGGAAAAAGTGTCAAAATCCAGGGGGCATTACCTGCAGTGTCCGCGGAAAGAATGTTCCTACTCTGCCGACCTGCCTGAAAAAGAGTAGGGCTGGGCCGGCAATTGACAAAAAAAAGGCAATACGGTACGATTTGATTCTTTACTTCCTGATTGTCTAAATTTTTTTAAGCGCCAGTAGCTCAGCTGGATAGAGCAACGGACTTCTAATCCGTAGGCCGGGGGTTCGAGTCCTCCCTGGCGCGCCAA
>JAOZRP010000055.1 GCA_029940125.1 bacterium | reverse complement strand
GCAAATTCGATGGTCACCGGCCGGCTGATAATGCCGGCGTCGTAACCCCGTTGAAAAAGAATCTCCATGCCTTTCCGGGCTTCTTCCGGGTATTCCAGGGTGTCCCGGTTGGCATAGAGGGAAAGGTAATGATCCAGCAGGCCGCGGTCGTGCAGGAGCCGGTCGCTGCGGGTTTCCCGGGCCAGCAGGTAGTCCATCACTTCCTCCCGGTGTTCCAGGGCGTACTGGATGCTTTTTCGCAGCAGGGCGGAAACCTTGGCGATCTTTTCCGCCCCCAGCCCCCGCCGGATAACATTGCCCCCCAGGGGCAGGGGACAGCCGGTTTCTTCCCACCACCAGGCTCCCAGGTCCAGGATTTTGGCAAATCCCCGTTCCTTGTAAGTCAGGTTGCCCTCGTGGATGACCACGGCTGCGTCCACCTCGCCGTTTTTCAGGGCGGTAAAGGTTCGTTCAAAAGGGGTGATGGGAATGATGACCGGTTCAAATACCGGGCAGGCCAGTTTGAAAACCAGGTAGGCGGTAGTTTTGGTTCCGGGTATGGAAATCTTTTTGCCCCGCAGATCTTCGATGCCGCCCGGCTGGTTGGCCAGGACCAGCGGTCCGTATTTCACCCCGATGCTGCCGCCGTGGGGCAGGAGCAGGTAGTCGTCGGTCAAATCCGCGTAGGCGTGGATGGAGACGGCGGTGATGTCCACCTGCTGGGTGGCGGCCAGTTCATTCAGCTTTTCCGTGTCGAAGCGCCGGTGTTCGAAAACCAGTCCTTCAGTCGGGATCTTGTTTTCCAGCAGGGCGTAGAACATGAACAGGTCGTCGGAGTCAACGCTGTAGGCCAGGGTAATGGTATCAGTGGTCATGGAACAACTCCGCAGGTGGTCGATTAATGAAAGTTGGGCAGCAGCAGGTTGAGCAGGCCGCCGACGACAACAGCAGTTCCCACCATGATCAAGCTGGCTTTCAGCATCGCCTTGACCCCCAGTTCCTTGATCAGCACCGCGAAAGTGGCAATGCAGGGAAAGTAGATGGACAGGACGGTACAGGCGATAATCAACTGCTTGATGGTCAGGTTGAGGGGATCCAGCATGCCCACGGCCACGTCCTTGCGCAGAAAGCCGATGATCAGGGAAGACACCGCTTCTTTCGGCAGGCCCATGACCTTCACCACTACCGGGGCGGAAAGCCGGGCAAACATGTCGATGATTCCAGTGAGAAAAAGAATGTTGACCAGCAGCACGCCGATCAGGACCAGGGGAATGGCCTCGGCCAGGAAGCCGCGGATGCGCATCCACAGCTTTTTCATCAGGGTGCCAAAATGGGGCAGGTGGTAGGAGGGGATTTCGAGAAAGATTTCCGGGCTGTAGCCGGGAATCAGGGCGTTCATCAGGCTGCCGATGACAATGGCCAGCACCGCCAGGTTGCCATAGATGATGGCCACGTACACCAGGCCGTGCCTGCCGACCAGGCCGATGATCATGGCGGTCTGGGCCATGCAGGGAACGGCGATCGCCATCAGGGTGCCGGCGATGAATTTTTCCCGCCGGCTTTCCAGCACCCGGGTGGCCATGGCCCCGGGGACGTTGCAGCCCAGGCCCAGAATCATCGGCATGATGGCAAAGCCGTGCAGGCCGAGCTTGTGCATAAAGGTGTCCATCAGGATGGCAAACCGGGGCAGGTAGCCGAAATCCTCCACGAATCCCAGGACCAGGTAAAAACTGAAGATGTAGGGCAGGACCATGGCAATGGGGACGTAAATGCCAGTGGTCAGCAGCCCGAGTGATTCAATGAAGTCGGGAGTAGTGCCCAGCAGCAGGTCGTGGATGGTGCCGCTGGGAAAGGCATAGGAAACGGTATGATAGATGAAGGGGCGGTAAAGATTTTCAAAAAACGGGTCAAAAACGTAGCCGATCAGGTTCTCGCCGATGAAGCGGATGACCATGAAAGTAATAAAAATGACCACCAGCGCCAGCGGCAGACCGGTGCGGGGCTTGATGCTGATATCTTCCAGTCTTTCCAGCCAGGTATGATGCCGGTGGGTGATCCGCTGCACCTGCTTGATGATTCGGCCCACTTCCTGCCATAAATCGCCGTTTGCCTGCTGTCCGCCGGAAGGAAGGGGAACAACGGCTTCCGGCAGCCGTGAAATAAGCTTTTTGATGCCTTCGGCGGTGACGGCCACGGTGGTGACCACCGGAATCCGCAGCAGCTTTTCCAAAGCGTCAACATCGATGTGGATGCCCTTGTGCCGGGCCTCATCCCAGAGGTTCAGCACCAGGATCATGGGCTTGCCCTGGCGCATCAACTCCATGGTGAAATGGAGGTTGCGTTCCAGGTTGGTGGCATCGGCAACGTTGATGATCAGGTCGCCGGAGGACAGCATGTCAACGGCCACTTCTTCCGCCTTGCAGGTGGGGTCAAGGGAGTAGGTGCCGGGAACGTCGATGATCTCCAAATGGCTGTCGCCGTAGAGCATGGTTCCCTTGGTATACTCCACGGTAGTGCCGGCATAATTGGCGGTAACCACCCGGGCACCGGTCAGCCGGTTGAAAACCACGCTTTTGCCGACATTGGGATTCCCCATCAGGAGAATCTTCATGCCATCCCTGATTTCCATCAGACCGGTTCCACCGTGATCCGGCCGGCCATCCGGTAGCCGATGGCCAGTTCAACCTGGTCGATCCTGACCACCACCGGTCCCCGGAAAGGGTTGTTGCTGATTTTCTCAATGGTTTTGCCCTTGAGCAAGCCAAGATCTGCAAGTCTTTTAATCATGTTTGGCCCGCCATTGAAAGCGGTTACCCGGGCGCGTTTCCCACTGCCAAGTTCAACTAATGTCATAATATATGCTGATCCCGAAAGATATCTTTCTGTTTGTTAACCTTATATGGTATGCCTAACAAATGCTCTATAACAATATGATAAGATTGTCAATTTATTTCAACTATATTTTATGTAAAGGGTCTACAGGTCAGTTTCCATCCTGATTACCACTGTTTGGCCGTCGATAATGTCCAAGGCGTCAATCTGGTTCAGGGCGTACCTTAAATCACGCTCGCGAGCCCGATGGGTCTGCATGACAATGGCAACCGTGCCGCCTGCATCGTTCCTGCCCTTCTGAATTACCGAGGCGATGCTGATGTTGGCATCGCCCAGGATGCCGGAGATCTTTGACAAAACCCCAGGTTGATCCCTGGCGGTGAAGCGCAGGTAGTAGTTGCAGCTGATGGCATCAATCGGCTGATAAGAAGTCTGCTGGTGGTTGGGGGTCTGGTAGGCCAGGAAGGGCAGGCGATGGTGGCTGTCCCCCAGCATGTTGCGGGCGATGTCCACCAGGTCGGCGACTACGGCGCTGGCGGTGGGCAGCATCCCGGCTCCCTGGCCGTAATAGAGGCTGGGGCCCAGCATGTCGGCATTAATGTAAACGGCGTTGAACACCCCGTCGATTTTGGCCAGCATGTGGTGCTCGGGAATCATGGTCGGGTGCACCCGGGCTTCAATGCCGCCGTCACCTTCCTTGGCGATGGCCAGCAGTTTAATCTTGTAGCCGAATTCACGGGCAAATTCGATGTCCACCGGCTGGATGTCGGCAATGCCTTCCACGTAGACGCTGTCAAAGTTAATCGGCGTGCCGAAGGCCATGGCCGCCAGGATGGCCAGCTTGTGGGCGGTGTCGATGCCTTCGACGTCAAAAGTGGGGTCGGCTTCGGCGTAGCCCAGTTTCTGGGCTTCCGCCAGCACGTCGTCGTATGCCGAGCCCTTGTCAGTCATCTGGGTGAGGATGTAGTTGCAGGTCCCGTTGAGAATGCCGCTGATGGCGGTAATCCGGTTGGCAGTCAGCGATTCCCGCATCACCTTGATGATCGGAATGCCGCCGCCGACGCTGGCCTCGTAGTAAAGATCGACGCCGGCCTTGGCCGCGACCTGGAACAATTCGTCCCCATGCTTGGCCAGCAGGGCCTTGTTGGCGGTTACCACGTGCTTTCCGGCCTTCAGGGCCCGGGTGATGAAGGTTTTGGCCGGTTCATAGCCGCCGATCAGTTCAATGACCATGTCAATGTCCGGGTTGTCCAGGACTTCGTTGACATCGGTGGTCAGCATGCCGGCGGGAAGGGTGATGCCGCGATCGGTGACAATGTCCAGGTCGGCAATCTTTTTCAATACCAGCTCGGCGCCCAGGCGCCGGCTGATCAACTGGCTGTTGTCCCGCAAGACCCGGGCGACGCCGGTGCCGATGGTACCGAAGCCGATCAGGCCAACATTGATGGTTTTCATGGTTTCAACTCCCTAATGCTGCTGCAGGAAATGGCGGATTCCCCTGATTGCCTGCCGGGTGCGGTGCTCGTTTTCCACCAGGGCAAAGCGGACGTGGTCGTCGCCGTATTCCCCGAAGCCGATGCCGGGTGAGACGGCAACCTTGGCCTCGCGGATCATCATTTTGGAAAATTCCAGGGAGCCAAGATCCTTGAACTGTTCGGGAATCTTGCCCCAGACGAACATGGTTCCCAGCGGCTTTTCCACCTCCCAGCCAATTCTTGCCAGGCCGTCGCAGAGGGTGTCGCGGCGCTGCTTGTAGGTGTTGACAATTTCCTGGACGCACTGCTGGTCGCCGTTCAGGGCGGTAATGGCGGCAATCTGGATCGGCTGGAAAATGCCGTAGTCCAGGTAGCTTTTAAGCTTGGTCAGGGCCTGGACGATGCGCTGGTTGCCGACGCAGAAGCCCACCCGCCAGCCGGCCATGCTGTAGCTTTTGGAAACGGAAAAGAATTCCACCGCCACGTCCTTGGCTCCTTCGACCTCGAGGATGGACGGGGCCCGGTAGCCGTCAAAGGTCATGTCGGCGTAGGCGAAGTCATGAACAATGATCAGGGAATGCTCCCGGGCGAAATCTACCAGCTTCCGGAAAAATTCCAGGTCGACAACCGTGGTGGTGGGGTTGTGCGGATAGCTGACAATCACCATTTTCGGCCGCGGCCAGGTGAGCTTGGTGGCGGAGAGCAGGTCCTCGAAGAAGTCACGATCCGGAGACAGGGGAATGCTGCGCAGATCACCCCCGGCAATAATGATCGAATAAGGATGTATGGGGTAGGCCGGGGAGGGGACGAAAACCACGTCGCCCGGGTTGACGATCGCCAGGGCCAAGTGTGAAAGCCCTTCCTTGGCTCCGATGGTCACCACTGTTTCCCGGTCGGGGTCAAGCTCGATCTGGTAGCGTCTCTGGTACCAGTTGGCAATCGCCAGGCGCAGCTTGGCAATGCCCTTGGAAGCGGAATAGCGATGATTTCTGGGATTGTAGATGGCTTCTGCGAGCTTGTCAACGATATGCTGCGGGGTGGGCAGGTCGGGGTTCCCCATCCCCAGGTCAATAATGTCCTCTCCCCGCCTTCTGGCCTCCATTTTCAGCTCATTGACGATGCTGAAAACATAAGGGGGGAGCCGGTTGATGCGCCGAAATTCATCCATTTCAGTCTCCTTGAAAAGGGTGTCCACTGAACTCAGTATTTGAAGAATTGCACAACTAACATATTTGCCGCCGGTTTTCAATGATATCCTAGCAGGTGTTTATCCGAAAACGTTCATTTCCTGATAAACGCTGTCAGCGATCAGCAGTCAGCATTCAGTAAAACATTGACAAAACAACTTGTTAAGCTAAGAGCTGATGGCTGACAGCTGACGGCTCATCAGAAAAGGGCAGTTTCCGGATGGGTACCAGCGGGAAAACATGAATTGGGTCTTCCCGGAAAAGCCAATTTTTATTGTCAACCTCCGGCCTGATATGGTAACTGTCACCTGAATATGAGAAAATCTGATGCTGAAAAGGAGGACTGCATGGCCGAACAGGAACAAACGAAGCCGGAACAGGCAGATGAGGTGCTGGAAGACAAGGCGAAAAAGACTTTCTCCGGCATGCTGATTGTTGCCATTCTGCTGGTGCTGATTTTTATCAGCATCGGGGTGTCGGGCCTTTGGATCATGACGTTGAGTTCCCGGGTTTCCTCCTTGTCGTCGGAAGTAAAAGCCCTGAAAAGTTACAGCCAGCGCGTCATTGTTCTTGAAGACAAGCAGGCGATGATGGAAATCCAGGACCGGGTCCGGGTCATTGAGCGTTCGATTGCCGACCTTTCAGGGTTGGCGGCAACGTTCAAACAGATTGACGCGGCCAAGGCCGGGGAAATGGAGAGCGTGGTCGCCGGGCTGAAAGAGGAAAGGGATCTGCTGACGAAGCAGCTGACCAACTACCGGCAGGCAGTTGACAAGGTTTTGGCCGGTAGTTCCGATCTGCCCAGCCTGCAGGCGGCCAGGGATTCTGGAGCCGCGGCTGCAAACGGCGGGGAAAACCAGGAAACTTCCTGGTGGAAAAAGATTGTCGGTTTCCGGTTTTTCGGCGGCCGCGAGTAGGTGAAATCAGCGTGAGTCAGAAACAGACAGCCATTCCGGGAACCGACCTGGTGCTGGGCATCAACGCGGTCAGGGAAGTCCTGCTGGCCGGCAGCCGGACCGTTGAAACCCTCTATTGTCATGAACACGCCGGCAGCCGCCTTGCCGGTCTCGAGGAACTGGCCAGGCAGCGCCGGGTGCCGGTAAAAAGGCTGCCGAAAGCGGCAATGGACCGGATGGCGGCCCATGAATGGCACCAGGGCGTCATCCTCAAGGTTTCCCCGGCTGACTATTGTCCTCTCGAAGAATTGCTGACTGCCAGCGACGACCACGATCTTATCGTCGCCCTGGACGGCATCACCGATCCCCAGAACCTGGGCTCCATCATCCGGACCGCTGCCGCGGCCGGTGTCAAGGGCATTATTCTGCCGGAGCGGCGGGCGGCGGGAATCACGGCCACGGTGGCCAGGATTGCTTCGGGTGGTCTGGAATATCTGCGGGTCTGCCGGGTGAAAAACCTGGTTCCGGCACTGGAGGAAGGCCGCCGGCAGGGGTTCTGGGTTGCCGGTGCGGTGGCGGCAGAAGGACAGTCCCTCTACCAGGCCGACCTGCGCCGCCGGCTGATTGTCGTCCTCGGGGCCGAGGACAAGGGCATCCGGCCGCTGGTACGGAAAAATTGCGACTTCCTGATCGCTATTCCCTTGCATTCACCGCTGGATTCACTGAACGTCGGCACGGCGACGGCGGTGATCCTGTTTGAAATCAGGCGGCAGCAGCTGGAGCCGTCGGCTTGACGGCAGCTGCTTCAGGGCATAATCAGGATGATGCGCTCCAGAAATGTTTTCGCTTCCAGGTCAGTACATCGCCGTGGAAGGGACATTTGACCGTCACCTCTTCATCGGTGACCTTGATGACGTCCCAGTCTTCCATCTTGTCGCCGCGCTGGCGGATGATGCGCTGGCCGACCGTGAAAGGGTACTGCTTGAAGACAACCGGGTCTTTTGTCATTTCTTTTTTCTCCTTCCGTTTCCCATCTTAACCGCTTTGGAATTCATCGATGGCTGATAAAAAAAGTATAAACAGGGAAAGCGCTGCCTTGTCAAGGATTGCCATTGTCCTGGTCAAACCGAAGCTCGACGAGAACGTCGGCGCCGTGGCCCGGGCGATGAAAAATTTTTCCATCAACCGCCTGATCCTGGTGGCGCCCCAGTGCGACCACCTGACCGAGCGCTCCCGGCGACGCTCCTGCGCCGCCGAAGACCTGCTGGAACAGGCCGTCTGCGTCGATAACCTGGACGAGGCGCTGCAGGATTTCCCCATGGTGGTCGGCACCACCGCCCGCCAGGGCAAGTACTGCCTGCCGCTATACACGCCGGCGGAAATCGCCCAAAAGGCCGGAGAGCTGGGCGGCGATATGCCGCTGGCCCTGGTGTTCGGCCGGGAGGATTTCGGCCTCGACCGGGATTCACGCCGCCAGTGCCATTACCTGAGCAGCATCCCGGTCAATCCCGAGTTCAGCTCCCTGAACCTTTCCCAGGCCGTCCTGCTGTACTGCTACGAATTTTTCCGCCAGCACGGCCGCGGTCTGCCGTCCCTGCCGGTCAGGGACTACGCCACCCACCGGGAACTGGAGGGCATGTACGGCCACATGAGGAGCACCCTGCGGGAAAACAATTTCTTTGACGTTGAAAACCCCGACCACCTGATGGAATATATCCGCCGGCTGTTCGGCCGTGTCCAGATGACCCGGCGGGAGGTAAACATTATCAGGGGAATCATGCACCTGGTCGACAGGCTGAGGAAAAAAGGCGAAGAAACTTAGTGGAATTTCCTGGTCAGTTCCTTCATGGCCTCGTCCAGTCCGTCCAGTGACAGCTGGAACATGGGGAAGATGTCGGCGATGGCGCTGACGGTTGGGTGCTGCCAGTAGCGCGGCGGGTTGGGGTTCAGCCAGACGATGTGGCGAAAATGGTCGGCAATCCGCCTCAGCCAGTCGATGCCAGCGGTTTCATTGCGCTCGTAGTAGTCGATGATGCCGTTTTCCATGAACAGTTCGTAGGGAGCCATGCTGGCGTCGCCGACGATGATGACCTTGTAGGAACTGTTCAGGTTCTTCAGCAGATGCGCCGTTGACACCCGTTCCCCGAATTGCATGCCGGCATTCAGGTAGTCGTAGATGCAGTTGTGGAAGTAGTAGTAGCGGAAGGTTTTGAAGTGGTTGACCGAGTTGGCGGCCGAGAACAGGCGGTTGACCAGCCGGGCGTAGGGCAGCATGGAGCCGCCGGCGTCCATGAGCAGCAGCAGCTTGACGTCGTTTTTCCGCTCCGGGTGGAAAATCAGCTCGATTTCGCCGGCGTTGCGGCAGGTTTTGTCGATGCTTTCATCGATGTCGAGCTCCAGCCGGTTTCCGGTGCGGCGCAGGTGCCGGAGCTTTTTCAGGGCCACCTTCATCTGCCGCACGTCAAGGGTGACGTCCTTGCGGTACTGGCGAAACTTGCGAGCCGTGGCGATCTGCATCGCGCTCAGGTTTCCGCTTTCACCGCCCACCCGGATGCCGCCGGGGTGAACGCCGCCGTGGCCGAACGGTGAAGTGCCCCCGGTGCCGATCCAGCGTCCGCCGCCGTCATGGCGTTCCTTCTGCTCCCGCAGCCGTTCCTCAAACATCTTCTGTAAGGTTTCCCAGTCATGCTGGGGCAGCGCCGACAGGTCGACGGCGTCGCGGTGGAGCTTCAGGGTTTCCTCACTCAACCATTTTAACAGTTCGTCAAACAGCTCTTCCGGCACCTCCAGGCCGCTGAAAAAATCCCTGAAGGCCAGGTCGTACTGGTCGTAAAAATTTTCCGATTTCACCAGCACCGCCCGGGCCAGGTAGTAGAAGGTCACCAGGCTGTTGCCGGCAAAACCCTGCTCCATGGCCTTCAGCAGGGCCAGCCATTCGGTCAGGGTTACCGGGATTTTATAGGCTTTCAGCGTGTAGAAGAATTGGGTAAACATGCGGTCGGATAAAACCTGGAATCAACGGATGAACGTTGGCCGGCGAAGAGATTTCACCTCGGCCGCGCCGCCGGCTACCTGGTGGTAGTCCTGTTCATTTTTCAGCAGGGCGCCCAGGAAGGGGAGCTGCCGGCCGATGTCCTTGGGCCGGGTGCCGGAAGCAACCAGTACCTTGATCCAGTCGATCAGTTCGCTGGTGGAAGGTTTCTTGCGCAGGCTGTCGATCTCCCGCAGCTCGAAGAAGGCCTTGACGGCTTCCTTCATGATTTTTTCTTCCAGGTCGGGGAAATGGACCCTGACGATGTCATTCATGAAGTCGGCGTCGGGGAACTGGATGTAATGGAAGACGCAGCGGCGCAGGAAGGCGTCCGGCAGCTCTTTCTCGGCGTTGCTGGTAATTACGATCACCGGCCGATGGCGGGCGACGATGGTTTCCGCCGTTTCCGGGATGTAGAATCTCATTTCATCCAGTTCGGTGAGCAGGTCGTTGGGGAATTCAATGTCAGCCTTGTCGATTTCATCAATGAGCAGGACCACCCGTTTGGGGCTGGTGAAAGACTGCCCCAGCTTGCCCAGCTTGATGTAATGCTTGATGTCTGAAATATCGTGGTCGCCGAAGCGGGCGTCGTTCAGCCGCTGCACGGTGTCGTAGATGTAGAGGCCGTCCTGGGCCTTGGTGGTGGATTTGATGGTCCAGATCAGCAGATCCGTGCCCAGGCCTTCGGCGATGCTGGTCGCCAGCAGCGTCTTGCCGGTTCCCGGTTCGCCTTTGATCAGCAGCGGCCGGCCCAGGGCAATGGCCACGTTCACGTCGTTCTGCAGCGCCTGTGAGGCGATGTAGTTTCCTGTTCCGCAATATTGTTCAAAATTCTGCATCTTCGTTTCCTGTTGACTGTTTGATTCCGTGATTTATCTCTCTGGCGGAGACCACTTTCTCCTTGCACCTT
>JAOZRP010000355.1 GCA_029940125.1 bacterium | reverse complement strand
ATGGACCGCACCGAGCGTTTCTACAAAATCGACAAGCTCCTCAAGGAAATGAAATCCGTACCCCTGCGCCGGTTCATGGACGAGCTGGAAGTTTCCAAGTCCACCGTAAAAAGGGACCTGGAATACCTGCGCGACCGCCTCAACGCCCCGATCATCTGGGACCGCGGCATGGGCGGCTACCGCTACGGCATGCCGGAAGAAGGCATGCCCCAGTACGTCCTCCCCGGCCTCTGGTTCAACGAATCGGAGCTTCATGCCCTGCTCAGCATGGAATCGCTGCTCGCCAACCTCCAGCCCGGCCTGCTCGGCAGCCACCTGCGGCCGCTGAAAAAACGCCTTCGCAGCCTGCTCGGCAGCGGCGGCCACGACGCCGTCGAGGTGGAAAAACGCATCAAGGTTACCCACCTCGCCGCCCGGCCGGTGCCCAGGAACCACTTTCCGGTAATCATGACTGCCCTGTTGGACCGCCGGCGGCTGCAGATCCACCATTACAACCGGGGCACCGACGAGAAACTTTCCCGGGTCATCTCTCCCCAGCGGCTGGTCTACTACCGCGACAACTGGTACCTGGACGCCTGGTGCCATCTCCGCGATGATCTGCGCTGCTTTGCCGTCGACGCCATCAGCACCATCAAGCCCCTGCCCCAGGAGGCCGTCGACATCCCGGAAGAACGCCTCAACCAGGAATTCACCACCACCTACGGAATTTTCGCCGGCTGCCGAACCACCGACGCCGTTCTGCGCTTTTCCCCGGAATGCGCCCGCTGGGTTTCCCGGGAGGAGTGGCACCCGGACCAGCAGGGCTCCGTCGACGAGGAAGGCCGCTACATTCTCTGCCTGCCCTACTCCCACGACACCGAACTGCTGATGGACATCATGCGCTACGGCCCCGAGGTGGAAGTCCTGAAGCCGGAAAGCCTGCGGCAGAAAATCAAGGAACTTCTGGAACAGACATTGAAAAATTATTAAAAAAATAAAGCACAGGGTCACCCTGTGAGCCACCGCCCCGGTTATGATGCTTCTCCAGAAAAGAAAATGGACCATTGTTTTCAAAAAAGGAGGAGATCATGACCATCATCGCCCAACGCATCGAACAGATCGCCATTGGCAAAAAGCAGCATTTTAAAAACCTGACCATGTTTCCCCTGCTGGACAAAAATCCCCGGGAAGCGCAGTTCCTGCTGCTGGAGGAAGCCCTGAAATCCGGCCGGGCCAGGGTTACGGAGATTTCCGACGGCGGCAGCGTCCCGGAACTGAAGTTTGTCAACGACGGCGACCGGCCCGTCCTGCTCTTGGACGGCGAGGAGCTGATCGGCGCCAAGCAGAACCGGATCATCAACCTGACCATCCTGGTGCCGGCCAAAACCACCATCGTCATCCCGGTTTCCTGCGTCGAACAGGGACGCTGGCGGGCGGACTCAACCGCCTTTGCGGCCGCCAAAAGAACCCACTTCGCCGCCGGGCGCTCCCGCAAGGCCAGCCGGGTAACCGAAGCCATGAACCGCACCGGCTCCCGGCGGACCGATCAGGGAGAAATATGGGAAGACATCGAGGCAAAGTTCTGCCGCATGAAAGTCAGCTCGCCCACCGGGGCGGCAGCCGCCATGTATGAACAGAACCATCAGGATCTTGAGCGCTACCGCCAGGCCTTCAAACCCGTTGACAGCCAGACCGGGGCCTTGTTCGCCATCAACGGCCAGGCCATCGGCCTTGACCTGTTCGACAGCACCAGGCCGCTGCAGGCCATGCTGCCCGGCCTGGTGCAGAGCTACGCCCTGGATGCCATCGACAATTTCGAGGAAAAAACCGCGGCAAAAGAGGCAAAAACAAAAATCGCCGCCAAGCTGCTGGAAGACTGCGCCGCGGCCATCGTCAACCGCTTTCCTGCCGTAGGCCTTGGCCACGACCTCCGCCTGCAGGGCAGCGGCATCACCGGCGGTGCCCTGGCCGTGGATGAAAGAATCATTCACCTGTGCGCCTTTCGGATGACTGAGGAGGAGCGAAACAGTCATCGATACGGCAGCCGGATGGCCCGGCCCTCAGTGCGGCGGGAAGGCCAGACAAAGAATGACGTGATTTATTAAAACGGGCACCGCCCCGCCAAGACCAACGAAATATCGGCGGGGCCTGCAAGACCGACAGGAGGATCATATGCTTGGAGCAATAGCCGGTGACATCATCGGCTCGGTTTACGAGTGGGACAACATCAAAAGCAAGGAATTTGAGCTGTTCAGCCCGAAGGCATTTTTCACCGATGACAGCGTCTTGACGGTGGCCCTGGCCGAGGCAATCCTGAACAACGACAACTACGAACAGGTAATGAGAAAATATTACCGCCGCTACCCCGATGCCGGCTACGGCAACTCCTTTCATCAATGGGCGGCCGACCCCGGCGCCGGCCCCTACAACAGCTGGGGCAACGGCTCGGCGATGCGGACCAGCCCGGTTGGCTGGGCTTTTGAAAGCCTGGAAGAGGTTTTGCACCGGGCGGAACACTATGCCGCCTGCACCCACAACCACCCGGAAGGCGTCAAGGGCGCCCAGGCCACGGCAACGGCCATTTTCCTGGCCCGCAGCGGGGCTGCAAAAGCAGAAATAAAATCCTACATCACCCGGCAGTTCAACTACGACCTGACCAAATCGCTGGATGAAATCAGGCCGGACTACGAATTTGACGTCTCCTGCCAGGGCACCGTCCCCCAGGCGATTACCGCCTTCCTGGAATCAACCAA
>JAOZRP010000354.1 GCA_029940125.1 bacterium | reverse complement strand
TTCGCCTTCGTCCCAGACGTTGTTATGATTGAGATCGGTAAACTCTTCCGGATCGCCGTCCTGGCCATACTCTTCCTGATAGTTGACCGTCATCATGGTGGAAAAGGACGGGATGTAGAGCTGGACCCGGCCAAACTCCTCATCCCGGCTCAGCTCGTCAACAACAGAGGTGATGTAATCTGCCATGCGTTGGGCATAGCCGGGATAGTCCATGATGTCGTCCGGCGGCTCAAAACCGCCGTTATTATTTACCGTTGCGGTCAAGTTATCTATACGCGTAAGCACCCCCACGGGATCACGCAGCACGCTGGGCAGGGAAAGCTGGCCGGTGAGCAGCACGCCGCCGTACTGCCGCATATTCTCTAGCTGGGATTTTTTGCCCACGGGAATCAGGTTGCTGTTGCCGTCCGGCTCAATATCAGCGCCGTCAATGTCGTCGGTATCCAGCAGTTGAATCTTGCAGTTTACCGAGTCAGGATCAAGCCAGTCACTTTCCGGGTTGAACATGAAGCCGCTGACATCGGCAATCTCCAGGCCGAGGAAATTAACCTGGCCCTGGATGCCGGCATCCCAGCCGGACAGGGGGTTCAGGGCATCAACGAGCATTGCGGTCAGGGCGGTAATATCTTCTTCGCTGCCGCTGGAATGAAGAAGATTTGCCATCAGCTCGGATGTAGGCAGATCCTTGCTGAAGGTCAACTGCAGCTGGTCCGTCAGCCCCAGAGTCATCATATCGATCATGGGGCCAACCAGGCCACTGGCGAGTCCGCCGGCCACCATCAGGTTCAACTGCTGCTTCATGGTGCCGATGATGCTGCCGCCCACCATGAACTCGGCCTTGTCCTTGCTCAGGAACAGGGATACCTCTGAGGTGGGATCACCCATGGGGAAGCCGAACATGGCCGGCTGCATGACGCCTTTGATGGCAAGCTGCGGGTCAAAACGGTCAATGGCAATATCCAGGGCAGTGATAAAGGAAGAGGCCAGTAAATCCGGAAGTTCGTTGACAAGCTCTGTCACTGTGGGGCCGGCTTCAATGCCCAGTTCAATGGCCGCACTGACAGGATCGGCATTAAAACGTTGAATGGCCGCATACAGTTCCTGGATCAGGCCGGTCGTGAAAGTGGCGAGCTGTTCTCTTTCCGAGTTATGGTTTTCCCCGTCAAGAGCTGCAAGTTCTTCAAGATTCGAGGGGAGAATGTCCTGAACCCGCTGAACGAGAAAATCAGCGTCAATTATCTGGTTGTTTTCAGCGGCATCCACCGTGCCGTTCCCGTTCAGGTCAAGCAGTACTTGAGCAACAGGCTGGTTGTGATCGCCCTCAAGGCTGTTTGCCAGATAATCAATAAAGAAATCAGCCTCACTATCCAGAACGTTGTCAAGGAAGCTGCTCATGCCAAGCAACGGCCCCTCGATGATCCCCTCGGTTGACAGGTGGATGGAAAACTGCTGCTGGGCGGGAAAAAGAAATCCTAAAGGGTTGCCCGGGGCCGGAGCGGCAAAAGCGAAATCATACTGGGGGGCCAGGGGATCGCTCAGGTTCAAGATAGTTCCTGCCTGTCCCAGGGGCAGCCCCATGATGCTGATATCGCCGCCGCCCATATAGTTGAGACCGCCGCCGCCGTTGATGGGCAGTTCAACATTGAGACCCAGGGTCAGATCGCCGGTGAGGATGCCGGGCGCGTAGGCGGTGGTCAGGATGCCTTCCAGGCCGATGGTAAACGGCAGTTCCCAGGTGGATCTGCCGTCAAGATTGTCAAGCAGATCATCAATTTCGTTGAAATCAACATTGATCAGACTGCTCAGATCATAATCCAGGAGGTCCATGGGATCGGTAAGGCGGGGGATGAGGGGAGTGCCGAAAACAATGCCGCCCTTAACCGAAGCCAGGATAATGGCCCCGGCGGGGTCCAGGGGCAGGCCCACCGGCACGGTAATTTTGGCGGCAATGGGACCCAGTTCACTGAGCGCCAGGGAGATGCCGGCGCCGATGCCGCCGTAGGTGAAGCTGCCTTCAATCATGCCGTACATGGTGCCGCTGTCGGTAATTCCCAGGCCAAAACCGCCGCCGATTTCAAAGCTGGAACCTTCAACCAGGTCAAAGGGGTTGAATTCCAGGTAAAAGCCATCGAGATTGGTGATGGGAAATTCCTGCGAAGGGTCTTCAAACCAGTTTATCAGTTTGGGCACATTGACCAGCATGTCTTCAAAACCGCCCTTGAGGGGTACCGGGAACGAGTGGTCGCCTTCAAGAACGGAGCCGGAGACCAGCAGGGAAAAATCGTCAAACGAGGTCAGGGCAACCCGGCCGCCTGAACCCGGGATGACATCGCCGTCATCCTGGTGGAAAATGATTCCCACTTCGTCTATCTGCACGGGCAGCCAGTTGGGCAGCGGAATGGGCGAGTTTTCCCCAGTCGGCAGGGAGACAGTGACCCCGGCGCCCTCAAGTAAATAGAGGGTGCCGTCGGCGCCAAAGCCGAAATTGGTGGCCGTGCCGCCCCAGCCTGACAGGGCTGGAATGTCGTTGTCAAAGCGCAGCTCAAGGCTGTCGGCGGAGAAGAGCAGTTCATCCCCGCCGGCCATGAAATTAAGGCTGGCGTTTTCCGTTTCCAAAGCGAGTAAATCGCCCAGGTGAAGGGCAAGGCGGCCGAAATTGAGTCCGGCAAGAGTGAACCGGGTGGCGCCGGCGTTTGGGACAAAATCCGCCCCCGTTTCCAGGTGGAAGTTGAAGTTGATCAGGCCGTGCT
>JAOZRP010000054.1 GCA_029940125.1 bacterium | reverse complement strand
GGGGTAAATAATGGGAAATCCCGAAGTCTTTTCAAGGGCTTCGGGATTTTTTATTTTTGTCCCGGACATAAATGCCAGCAGCGTGATGCTTCCCGTAGGTTTAACGCTTGCTTGCTGAAAATCATGAAAGGAAGACCGTGAAACTTGGTATATTGTATGGTGTTGGAGTGGGACCGGGTGATCCCGGGCTCCTGACTTTGCGGGCGGTGGAGGTTCTTTGCCGGGTGCAGGTGGTTTTTTCGGCCACCGGCGCCCACAGTCAGGACTGCATTTCGGGATCGGTGGTTGATACGGTGCCCGGATGCCAGGCTGAACGGGTGACACTGGTATTTTCCATGGCCCGGGAGATGGAGGATCGGCGGCAGGCCTGGTCCGAAAACGCGGAAAAGGTGGTGGATGTTCTCAGACAGGGGAAAGATTGTGCTTTCGCGACCATTGGTGATCCCTTGATCTACAGTACCTATACCTACCTTTTGCGGCGGGTCCGGGAACTGCTGCCGGAGGTCAGGGTGGAAACCATTCCCGGCATCACTTCATTCCAGGCGGTGGCGGCCCGCAACAACCTGCCGCTGGTTGAGGACCGGGAAACTCTGGGATTGATTCCGGCCTGGACCAGGGAAAGTGTTCATGATCCTCAGTTTCATAGTGCCGATACAGTGGTACTGTTGAAAACCTATCATCATCGGCGGGAAATTCTTACGGCTTTGCAGGAAAATGGCTTTGTCGGTGAGTGTATTTATGCCAGTCGGGTGGGGCTGGCGGGTGAGGAAATGGTGTCGGGGATTGATGCCATCGCCCGGATTCCGGAAACGTACCTGTCGCTGATTATTGCCAAACGCCAGCCGGAAAAGGTCAAGTGACCGACAACGAAGGCTATTCTGAAGTGGAAAAAGGAGCATACATGGGGGTTGCATTTGATCGTTCCCTGTTGGGGAAAATAGACTGGGAGATGAGCGGTGCGGAAATTGAGCGCGAAAGTTTCCTCCGCATTGAGCGGGAAATGGGCGATACGCCGCAATTCAGCTCCAGCGAGCGGATTATCGCCCGGCGCCTGATTCACACGACAGCTGATTTTTCCCTGGCTGACAACCTGTGGTTTTCCGGTGAGCCTATCCGTGCCGGCCTGCAGGCCTTGCAGGCAGGAGCGCCCCTCTACTGCGATTCCTCAATGATTCGCAGCGGCATCTCCCAGGTGCGGTTGCGGCAGCTAAACCCGGAGTATGGCCCGGAAGATATTCACTGCTACGTCGCTGATCCGGAAGTGGCGGCCAAAGCCGGAAAGCTGGGTATCGCCCGTTCCCTGGCCGCCCTTGACAAGGCCAGGGAGGTGCTGGACGGAGCGATTGTCTTGATTGGCAACGCGCCGCTGGCCCTGGCCGGTATTGTCCGGATGGTGGTTGAGGAACATATCCGCCCCCGGCTGATCATCGGCATGCCGGTGGGTTTTGTCCACGTGGTTGAGTCCAAGGAAATGCTGATGGCAACCGATATCCCCCATATTGTCATAACCGGCCGCCGGGGAGGCAGCCCTCTGGCCGTAGCGACGCTGCATGCCATCATGGAATGCGGGAAATGATACCGACAACGTGAAGACGGCCACAGAAAAGAAACTTCGCCGGGGTTTTTCCACCGGCGCCTGCGCGGCGGCAGCGGCGACGGCAGCCTGGGTGCTGCTTAGGGAAGGGAAGGTGCACGAGTGTCTTGAGGTGCTGTTTCCCGATGGGAAGTTGAGAGCCATGGCGATCGCCGGCTGCCGTTTCCATGAGCGGGGCGGGGCGGAAGCGGTGATCATCAAGGATGGTGGCGACGATCCGGATGTGACGGACGGCATTCATCTGCGGGCGGTGATCCGCGAAGTGGAGGAAGAGGAAATTCTGCCCGAGGATTTTCGCCTGGATTGCGGCGGCCGGGAATTGGTTCTGCGCGGCGGCCCCGGGATTGGCAAGGTGACCCGACCGGGCCTTGACGTGGCGCCGGGGAAGTGGGCAATCAATTCCACCCCCCGACGGATGATTTGCGACAACCTGTCCCGGGCCGGCTACGGCCGGCAGTCCGGACGGTGGCTGGTTTCCATCATCGCGGAGGACGGCGAAAAAATTGCCCGCAAAACTCTGAACCCGACCTTGGGGATCCTGGGAGGAATATCCATTCTGGGGACTTCGGGAATTGTGGTGCCGTATTCCCACGCGGCCTACATTGCCACCATAAAAGTGTTGTTGGAAGGGGCCCGGACTGCCGGTTGTGATACCATTGCCCTGGCCACCGGGGGGAGAACCCAGCAGGCCGTTGCCAGGGATTTTCCCGATCTTCCGGACTTGGCCCTGGTGCGCATTGGTGATTTTATCGCTGACTCCCTGAAGATTGTGGCCGCGCAGGGGTTCAACCGGGTCATTGTCGCCTGCATGTACGGTAAGCTTTACAAGTACGCCCAGGGGCATACCTATACCCATGCCCACAAGGTAGCCTTGACCTGTGCGAACCTGGCGGAGGTTGCCCGCCGGGCGGGGGCGTCCACGGAACAGTCCGGACGGTGCGCCGCCAGCCGCAGCGTCCGGGAGGCGCTGGAGACCTTTCCGACCGGCTTGCGGGACAAGGTGCTGGAGCAGGTGGGGCGTCGGGCCTGGAGGCAGTTGAAAAGCTGGTGCCCGGCGGTGGAGATTGAAATAAGATTGTATGATCCGGCAGGCGGATTTATCCGGTCCTGGTCGGGATGGGAAAAGTAGAATGACTGAAAGCAAAGTTACCTATCCCATCCATCTGCTGCTGTCCGGCCGCCGTTGCCTGGTGGTTGGCGGCGGTGCGGTGGCTTATCGGAAAGTATGCGGCCTGCTGGCCGCCGGAGCCCTGGTGACGGTGGTTGCCACCCGGATGACCCCGGAGCTGTTGTCCCTTGATGAGCGGAGCGGCATCAGTTTCCGGCAGCGGGCTTACCAGGCGGGCGACCTGGAATCCATGACCCTGGTTTTCGCGGCCACGGATGATCCGGCATTGAATGCCGCTATAATTGCTGACTGCCGGAAGAAAGGAATTCTCTGCTGTGCGGTTGATCACCATTGGCCGTCCGGAGACTTCATCACTCCGGCCGGTTTCCATCACCAGGGAATAACCGTTTCAATTTCAACCGGCGGCCGGGACTGCAAAGAATCAAAGCGGGTTCGGGAAATATTGGAAAGACAGTTAAAAAATACATTGTAATTGTCAAAAATGTTCACCGGGAAAAGCGGTTTCCGGATGAACATGAATCAGGGGAATATGTCCGATGGAGCAGAGACAACAGCACGCAAACCGAGAAACTGAAACAGTGGAGACGATGACGTTGAGAGTTGCCTCCAGGGGAAAAACGGATGGCAATGTGGCGGTTGCCAATCTGCTTCAGCAGTTGCAAAAATTTCTCCCGGCGGTGCGGTGGCTGTATGTCGGTCACCGGGAAGAGGGGGCGTCTGTCCTGGAAGGCGACAGCCCGTCAGCAAGCAGCGCCCCTGGCGCCAGCCTTGATGCGGTTTTTTATCCGGTGAGCGACTGTGCCTTGTTTGAAGAAGGAGAGGCGGACTGGTTTCGCTTTCATTCCCGGATGATCAACGACCAGGGGGTGGCCGCGACCGGCGAAGGATGGGGCATCGCTTTCCGGGCCGGGGATCGGCGTTTTTTGCAGCTGCGCCGTCTGTTTGCACCGGCGGTTGCTTTTGTCGGCAGTGGCCCCGGTGACCCGGACTTGTGTACCGTGGCCGGGCGTGAAGCCCTGCGGCACTGTGATGCCTGTCTCTATGATGCGCTGACGCCGAAAGAACTTCTGGACGAACTTCCTGATGGCGCCGAGGCCCTTTATGTGGGAAAGAGGCATGGCCGCCACAGCATGAAACAGCAGGAAATCTGCCGTCTGCTGGTTAAGCTCGCCCGTCAGGGAAAGAGAGTAGTGCGCTTGAAGGGCGGCGACCCGGGGATTTTCGGCCGCCTGGCCGAGGAAGTAACGATTCTGGAGGATTATCAGTTGCCTTACCGGATTGTCTTCGGGGTCAGCAGCCTGATGCCGGCCACTACCGGAACCGGCATGTTTCTGACCCGCCGGGCGGTGTCAAGGGGATTTACGGTCATGACTCCTCGAACGGCCCGGGGAACTGACCCGGTTGATCTCCACAATCGCCAGAACCTGCCCCTGATTTTTTTTATGGCCGTAGGAGAAATTCCCCGGATCGTGGAGCAGCTGCTGCTTGAAGGACGACCGTCAACCCAGCCGGCCGGGGTCGTGTTTGCCGCCAGTACGGAAAATGAGCGCTTATGCCGGGGAACCCTGGGTGACATAGCCGAACGGGTAACCCTTGAAGACAAGCAACTGCCGGGACTTTTTATTGTTGGTGACCTGGCTGCCTATACCCTGCGCAGTCATCAGGGAGCTTTCGGCGGCCGGCGGGTGATGATTCTGGGTGGGGAATCGGCTTGCCAGGAAGCTAAACAGCAAATTTTGCACTTGAGCGGCATTCCGGTGGTCAAATCCTTGTTCCGGCAAGTGCCGAATCCAAAAACCAGGCAGATTTTCAGGGCTCTTCGGGGTTATGACTGGATTGTCCTTGCCAATCGGGCTGAAGTTCATGATTTTTTTGCCCTTTGCTGGGATGTCGGGGTGGATTTACGGCGGATTCCCAAGATTATTGCCAGTTCCCCGGAGGTCGTTGCCGCCCTGCAGGATTTTTGTCTGAAGCCTGATCTGGTTTTTGACCAGGATGTGGCGGGCCGGGAACTGGTTAAAGTTCTGCAGCCTCAATCACAGCTTCTCTGTTTCCAGGAAACCTGGCCGGTTTTACCGGTGCGGGAAAAAATGCAGCAAAATGACATTTCCCTGACGTCGGCGCCGCTTTTTGATTATGAGGTTGTTCCTGACCTGCCTCTGCCGAAATTTGACTGTTTGATCTGTCACAATGTCGAGGTTTTATCCTCATTTCTGCATCGGTGGGGTGGTGCGGTTTTGGAACAAAAAAGGGTGGCCAGTGCCAGTCCCCGGGTGATCAGGCTGTTGCAGAACCATGGCTGCCGCCCTGAGAATCTTGTGGCCTGTGATAGGGTCGGTGATGCCATCATCTCCCTGGCGGCCAGTTATGTGGCTGGTGATCTGGCCGTTTTGAACCGGGTGGAGACGCCGGGATGAATAAGGGTTTGACCATTATTGGCTGCGGTATGGGGCCGGATGACCTGACGGCCGGGATGCTGAAGATTATCCGGGAAGCGGAGGTGCTGGCCGGCGGCCGGCGCCACTTGGACTGGTTTCCGGATTTCAATGGTCGGAGAGAGGTTGTCGGGGCCGGGGTGCGGGAGCTTGTTCCCCGGCTGATCGAGCTGTCCCGGGCAAAAAAGGTCGTGGTGCTGGCGTCCGGCGATCCGCTTTTCTTCGGGATTGGCCGCTTGTTTGTTGACAATCTTCCAGCTGAATCCCTGACCATTATTCCCAACGTTACCGCCGCCCAGGCTGCCTGCAGCCGCCTGGGCCTGCCCTGGCAGCAGTGTCACTTTTTCTCGGTGCATGGCCGGGAGCAGCGCCTGCCGTGGCTGGAAATTCTCCGCAGCCGGTCGGCGGTTGTCTATGCCGATGCCGTGCGGACCCCGGCGGCCATTGCCCGGGATTTACTGACCCACTGGCCGGCGGCTGCCTCCCGCCCGGCCGTCCTGGTGGCGGATCTTGGCGGCGAACATGAGCAGGTTCGGCCGGGTACCCTGGCTGACATTGCCGCTGTTTCGAGCTCCGGCTTGTCCATGCTGGTTCTCCTGCCGGATGCCGATGCCCTGCTGCCGCCTCTCGGCCTGGGTCGTCCTGATGCTGACTATGAGCATCAAGGCGGCTTGATTACCGGAGCCGAGGTGCGGGCCGTGGCGCTGGCGAAACTGCGGCTGGTTCCCGGAGTTTTCTGGGATGTTGGCGCCGGCAGCGGCTCGGTGGGGATTGAGGCTGCCGGCCTCTGTTTGGGACTTGACGTCTACGCGATTGAAAAAGATGAACAGCGCTGCCGGCAGATTCTTGTCAATGCCGATGCTTTCGGCTGTCCGTCCCTCCAGGTTGTGTCGGGGTCAATGCTTGAGGTTGTGGATCAACTGCCGGCGCCGGACCGGGTTTTCGTGGGCGGCGGCGGTAAGGATGTGGCGGAAATATGCCAAGGTATTTTTAACCGCATGAAAAGCGGCGGTGTCATGGTCGTAGCTGCGGTGACCCTGGAAACCCGGGCGGTTTTGACTGCCCTGCTGCCTGAATGCCTGGTAGAGATGGTGGAAATCGGGGTCAGCCGGGCGAAAAAACTGGGGGATTATCACCTGCTGGCGGCGGAAAATCCCGTTTGCCTGTACTGCTTTCAAAAACGTGATGGAGGACATAATCGGCCATGAGTGAGATTATACAACCGGGAACGGTGGTTTTTGCCGGCGCTGGGCCGGGGGCGGTTGATTTGGTAACCCTGCGCTGCCGGCAGGCTGTCGGTGAAGCGGAGGTGATTGTTTATGCCGGCTCCCTGGTCAACCCCGAAATTTTGCAGTGGCGTCAAGGGGGATGTGCGCTTCATGACAGCGCTTCGCTGTCGCTGCCGGAGGTCATTGATATCATGGTATCGGCGGCGAAAGGTGGGCGGAAAGTCCTGCGTCTACATACGGGCGATGCCTCCATGTACGGGGCGATTACTGAACAGATGAACGCGCTTGACGCCGCCGGGATTGACTATCAGGTCGTTCCCGGGGTCAGTTCGGTTTTTGCGGCGGCGGCGGCGCTCAAGGCCGAATTGACCCTGCCCGGGGTCAGCCAGTCGGTTATCCTCGGGCGGCGGGCGGGGCGGACGCCGGTGCCGGAACGGGAATCAATTTCCTCTCTGGCCGTTCACCGGACAACCATGGCCCTTTTTCTCAGCGTGGCTGACATGGACGGCCTGGTGGCAGAGCTGCTGGCCGGCGGCTACCCGCCGGAAACCGCCGTGGCGGTGGTCTATCGGGCTACCTGGCCGGATGAACGGATTGTCCGGGGGACGCTGGAAAATATTTCCCGTATGGTAAAGCGGGCGGGAATCGGCCGTCAGGCCATGATCCTGGTGGGGGATGTCCTGAAAAGGCAGGGAGAATTGTCCCGTCTCTATGACCCGGAATTCAGCCACGGCTACCGCCGGGGCCGTCAGGATAGGGCAGAAAAAGGCGGTACCGCTCTTTTGACCGCGCTGCCGCCAGTGGAAGAATTGTTCGGGGGGTCGGTGGCTGTGTATGCCTTGACGGCGGCGGGCTGCCGGCTGGCCGGCCGCCTGGTTCGCGACCTGCCCGGGGCGTCCGGATTCCTTTCCCGCCGGGGTGCGGGAGAAGTGGAAGTTCCGGGATGTACGGTGTTTCCTCCCGGCGAGTTTTCCCGGGTGGTGGAGGAAAATTGGGAACGTTATGACGGCCACGTGTTTATCATGGCTGCGGGGATCGTCATGCGTCGTTTGAGTCCGTTGCTTCGTGATAAAACCGTTGATCCGGCGGTGGTGGTCGGGGATGAAAAGGGCCGTTTTGCCGTCAGCCTTTTGAGCGGTCATATCGGCGGCGCCAATCGCCTGGCCCGCCAGGTAGCCCGATGTGCAGGCGGAGAAGCAGTGATTACCACGGCTACCGATGTCCAGGGCTTGACCGCTTTTGATGAACTGGCCGGCCGTCTGGGCTGGAGCATTGAAAACCCGGAGATGATCAAAGTTTTCAACAGCCTGCTGTTGGCCCGGCAGTCAATCGGGGTCAGTTGTCCACCGGAGCTGTTTCAGCGCTTTTTCGCCGTTGACGATTGCCTGTTTCATTGTTCCGCCGGGGAATTGTCGGCTGGGGGTGAAGGGTTCCAGGGCCTGGTGATTGTGGACGGAAAACCGGGGACCGTGTTTGATCAGGTACCGGTGTTGAAAATACGGCGGCCCCGCCTGGTGCTGGGCATCGGCTGCCGGCGGGGGGCAAGTGAGGAGGAAATTAACACGGCGGCAACAAATGCCCTGGCCCTATTGGGGTGCAATATATCACAGGTGTGCCGACTGGCCAGCATCGAAGTCAAAAGGGATGAGGAAGGGTTGCTGGCTTTTGCCGATTCCTGCGGCTGCCCGCTGGTTTTCTATGATGCCGCTCAACTTGAACGAGTACCGGTGCCGACGCCTTCCCGGAAGGTTTTGGCCACGGTTGGCAGCCCGTCGGTTTGCGAGGCGGCAGCCCTGCTGGCTGGCGGTGGTAAATTATTGCTTCCCAAGCAGGTATGCGGCCGGGTCACCGTGGCCGTAGCGGCGGAAAAGGATGGGTGAATGAAAAACAAGAAGGGTATGTTGCTGGCCGTGGGCATCGGGCCGGGTACGCCTGAGCTGTTGACCATCCAGGCCCGCCGGGCTTTGGAAACGGCGGAGGTGATTGTCGGTTACCGGCTTTATGTTCGGCAGATCAGCGATATCATTGCCGGACAAGAAGTGATTACCACCGGCATGCGGGGAGAGGTGGAGCGTTGCCGTCGGGCGATTGAGGCGGCCGCCGCCGGCCGGACCGTGGCGGTGGTTTCCTCCGGTGATGCCGGCATTTACGGCATGGCCGGGTTGCTGCTGGAACTGCTGGAAGGCGAATACCGGGACAATGATCTTGACCTGGAAGTCATCCCCGGCATTACCGCCGCCTCCATGGCCGCTTCGGTCCTGGGGGCGCCGCTGATGAATGATTTTGTGGTCTTGAGCCTGTCCGACCTCATGACCCCGCGGGAAAAAATACAACAGCGGCTGCAGGCGGTGATGCCGGCAGACCTGGTCTGCGTCCTCTACAATCCCCAGAGCCGGCGGCGAACGTCCCTGTTTCCCGAAGTCGTGAAGCAGGTGATTGCCGAGCGGGGGCCGGATACCGTGGTTGGCCTGGTGAAAAACGCCGGCCGTCCTGATCAGGAAAAGTGGTTGGGAAAGGTGGTTGACATCCCGCTTTCCTTTATTGACATGCTGACCGTGGTTGTGGTTGGTAATTCCACCACCGACATCGTTAATGGCCGCATGCTTTCCCGGCGGGGATACCAATTGACGGGGAATGATGAAAACCGGTGATTTTTTCCAGCTATGCATTGCCGGCACCCATTCCGGGGTGGGAAAGACGACCCTGACTTTGGGGGTGCTGGCCAGTTTAAAGCGCCGCGGTTATGTGGTGCAGCCCTTTAAATGCGGCCCGGACTATATTGATCCCGGTCACCATACCCGGGTTTCCGGCCGCCAGTCCCGGAACCTTGACACCTGGATGATGGGCCGATCTGCGGTGAGGGAATCCTATGCCAGGGCCTGCCGGGGCGTTGACGGCGCCGTCGTTGAAGGGGTCATGGGTCTGTTCGACGGCGCCTCTTCAACCACTCTTGCCGGCAGCAGCGCCGAAGTGGCCAAAATTCTTGATCTTCCGGTCATCCTGGTGGTTAATGCCCGGTCCATGGCCCGTTCCCTGGCGGCCCTGGTGCAGGGTTTTGCCACCTTTGAGCCCGGCGTGCGGATTGCCGGGGTCATCGCCAACCAGGTTGGTTCGGAAAAACATGCCAGGATTCTTGAAGAAGCGCTGGCTTCCTCCAATTTGCCGCCCCTGTTGGGAGCCCTGCCGAAAAATGATTCCTGGTTGATCCCTGAACGGCACCTGGGGCTGGTAACCGGCTTTGAACATGGTGAAGCTGTTTCCTGGTACGAGCGGCTGGCGGATGCCGTTGACGAACATCTCGAAATGGAAAAACTGGTTGCTTCCTGCCGGTCTCCCCGTCCAAGTTGGCAAAACCGGGAGAAACGGTCTCCGTCTCCTTCCGTCCGGGTTGCCATTGCCCGGGATGCCGCCTTCCACTTTTATTACCAGGACAACCTGGAGCAGCTGGAAGCTGCCGGCATCGAGCTGGTTCCTTTTTCGCCTTTAAGGGATAGTTCACTGCCGGAAAAAATTTCCGGTATTTACCTTGGCGGTGGTTTTCCCGAAATGTTTGCCCGGGAACTGGAGGCCAATTACCCGCTAAAAGCGGATATCGCTGCTTTTGCCGACCGGGAGGGCTGTATCTATGCCGAATGCGGCGGCTTCATGTACCTGTGCCGGACGTTGGTGGACCGGGACGGCCGCCGTCGGGAAATGTGCGGGGTCATCCCGGCGGAAACGGTGATGGAATCCCGTTTGCATCGTTTGGGCTACGTGGAAGCGAGAACCGTATCCCCCGGCCTTTTCGGGCCGGCCGGGACGATGTTCAGGGGGCATGAGTTCCATTGGTCGTCCACGAACCTGGACGTTTCCCGTCAACCGGCGGTGGAAATCAATAAGCCAGGGCTTAATGCAAAGCAGTTGGAAGGTTTCCGCCTGAAAAATGTCTGGGGAACCTATGTCCATGCCCATTTTGCCTCCAATCCCGACATTCCCGCCAATTGGGTCGCTTTCTTATCGTCACTATCCTGATTT
>JAOZRP010000353.1 GCA_029940125.1 bacterium | reverse complement strand
ACAGCACCGGCTGCCGACTTTAAAACAACGCAAAAAACATACCGGACACTGCTGAAATGCAATACCCTGACAGATGATAACTTTTTGCTACCATTGGCGGCGTTGCTTGTCAATGGGATTCCCTTGCCGGATGCCCATTTTATGGGAATGTCTGGTGAAATTTTGTGCTTGTCCTGTTGGTGCAAGCTGGTTGGATGATAAAAGTGTTTACCAGAGATTCCGGCTTTACAGGGTTTTTCTTGACATTTTCAAGGTCAAGGATTATGGAAAAAACAAGGTTTTACTAGAAGGAATTATCGGTGAAAATTGACCTGTGACTGGGTGAAGATGAAAGGGTTTCGTTGGCATGGAACCCATGAACGGTCATCTGTTGATAGATGTGGGAGATTAAGGTTGATGCTTGCTGGTTTTTAGTCGCTTGTACCTGAATTTTCGTTATAAAAAGCGGGAAATTTAACTTTTTGCCTGATATTGCTGGAAAGTTTCCTTTACGTTGCGAGGGTTAATCCGGGTTGACATTGGAGCTTGCCTGTGTGGTTAGGGTGGGTGATGGTTGGTCGTTTTTATGGTACAACTTTTGCAAACCCGTGTTCGTCCAGAAATATTTATTTCCTGATGACCGGTTTCAGCGGTCGGCAGTTGGCTTTCAGTAAAACATTTAAAATAAAAAAATGAATGGTTGAGCTGGGAACTCAAAGCCGACAGCTGGCTGCCCATCCGGAAATTCATTTGGCTCTCGAAAAATTTTGTCAAGGTTCTTGGTGCTGAAGCAAGAAGTGTATGTATTCAGCTGTCCCATGCAATATTTTAAAGAAGGAGTGTGAGAAGATGAATTATGCCAATTATGCCTGTTTGCACGCCCGTAACCTGCCTGAAAAAATTTGTTTGATTGAACGTACCCCGACCACCGGTCAGCGACGTACCTTGACGTGGAAAGCCTTTAATCAGTCAATCAACCGGGTTGCCAACTATCTTCATAAAGAGCTTGGCATCCAGCAGGGTGACTATGTCATGCATCTGCAGAACAACAGCCTGGAGTGGCTGATCAGTTATTATGCCATTATCAAGCTTGGAGCGGTAGTGGTGCCGCTCAATTTTCGTTTCGTCGGCAGTGACATCAAGTATGCGGCCAATGTTTCCAGTCCCAAGGCTTTTTTCCTCGGTTCCGAGTTTTTGCCGGTGGTGGAGCCGGTGCGGGAAGAATTGACGACCGTCAAAAATTTTATTTGTGTCGGCGACACCGTTGGCGAGGGGATGATCGATTACCGTGAACTGGAATCTTACGATGATGTATCCGAGGCCTTGGTTGATGTTGATTCCGATACGGACCTGGCAATGATGTTTACCTCCGGAACAACCGGCAAACCGAAACCGGTGCTGCATACGCATTTCTCCCTGAACCATACCGCCATTGGCAACGGCATGAGTTATTTTGTCGAAAAAAATGACAATTACCTGCTCTTTCTGCCTCTTTATCACAGCGGAACGATGTTTCTCTGGGCGCCGTTTTATGCCACCGGCGCCACGGGAACCATCCTCAGGGAAATTAAGGATCCCAAATGGATCATCGAAGCCCTGGCCGAAGAAAAAGCCACCGATGTCCTTTTCGTGGTGCCGATCGCAATCGCCATTCTCAACGCGATTGACAAGGGTGACATCAAGCTGGAAGAGTATGACCTTTCGGCCTGGAGATACATGGAGATTGGTGCCCAACCGGTGCCTTTTGACGTTATGAAGCGCCTGGTTGACATTCTGCCCTGCGGCGTTTCCAATATTTATGGGATTACCGAAGGCGGGGGTGGAGGAACGTTCAACCTTTATCCGGAAGAGGTTTTGGAACGGCCCGGTTCGATTGGCAAACCGACTTTCGGAGTTGACGCCCGGCTGGTTGATTTTTCCGGCAATGAGGTTCCCCCGGGTGAGGTTGGCGAGTTGATTTTTAAGACTCCCCGGATGATGAAGGGCTATTACGGCAACCCCGAAATGACGGCAGAAACGCTGAAGGACGGCTGGCTGTATACGGGTGACCTGTTAAAAACCGATGACGATGGCTATTATTACATTGTTGATCGCAAGAAAGACATGATTACCAGCGGTGGTGAGAACATCTTTCCGGTGGAAATTGAAGATGCGTTGATGGAGCATCCTGATATTGATGATGTCGCCTGTATCGGCGCCCCGGATGAGCGCCTGGTTGAGGTGGTGATGGCCATCGTTCAGCTTAAAGAAGGACGGACTATGACCGAGGAAGAAGTGATAGAATTTGCCAAAACCAAGCTTTCAACCTATAAACTGCCCAGGGTGGTTAAGTTTGACCAGGTGATGCGCAATCCGACCGGGAAACTGATGAAACCCCAGATGAGGGAAAAGTATACTGGCCGCAAAGAAGCTTTTAAGAGTTTGGTGTAGAGAAAGGTTATAGTGAGCGATTAACTTAGGAAAAATATAGTTGGCAGTAAAAGGCAGCCGGAGTTTGACACGTACTCCGGCTGCCTTTTTTGCTTTCCCTTGTCCTGATCAACGCTTTCAGCGATCAGCAGTCAGCTGAACATTGGAAAAACAACTGGTTAAGCTGAGAGCTAACAGCTGACAGCTAGTGGCCCATCCGGAAATGCAGCTTCCGGATGGAAACCAGCTATATTCTTGCACAAGATGATATTATTTGTTAGCATTAGTGCCTTACCTCTGAAAGGTTGTCATAAAAAACAAGAAATTGTCGGAAATACATTCAGGATGTTCGGGCTTGGCTCATAG
>JAOZRP010000053.1 GCA_029940125.1 bacterium | reverse complement strand
GAGAGCCATGCCGGAACATCCTGATACCCTGATTTGGGTTGCGGGCGCCAAGCCCACCTTGGAACTTATTACGGATCCACCAAGAATAACACAACAAAAAAGATGTTTTCAGATTCAACAAAAAGCCGCATTGAGGACCTGCGAACCCGGATAGACGCCCTGGATTTGCAGCTGCTTGAGCTCCTGAACCAGCGGGCCGGGCTGGCCATCGAGATCGGGAAAGAGAAGAAAAAAGGGCAGAGCAGTTTCCATGTCCCGGCCCGGGAACAGAAAATCTATCAGCAGTTGGAACGTCACAACCGGGGACCGCTGTCCAACCAGGCGGTTCGCCATATCTTCCGGGAAATCATCTCCGCCTCCCTGGCCCTGGAGAAGCCGCTCCAGGTGGCCTACCTGGGCCCCCGGGGAACGTTTACCCACCTGGCCGGCCAGAAATTCTTCGGCTATTCGGCCGAGCTGCGGCCGGTAAACAGCATTAAGGAAGTTTTTGAGAGCGTTGAAAAGGAACGTTATGTTTATGGGGTGGTCCCGGTGGAAAACACCACCGAAGGCATCGTCAGCCATACCCTGGACATGTTTGCCCAGAGCCAGGTTTACATCAGCGGCGAAATCCAGCTCCAGATAACCCATGACCTGCTCAGCCAGAACAGCGACCCGGAATCCATTAATAAAATTTATTCCCACCCCCAGGCCCTGGCCCAATGCCGAACCTACCTGGAAGAACATTTCCCCGCCGTTCCGGTGGTTGCGGTAAGCAGCACGGCCCAGGCGGCAATCATGGCCGCCGAGGAACCGGGAACCGCTGCCATTGCCAATGAATATGCCGCCTCGGTCTATCACCTGCAGGTAGTCGAGACTTCCATCCAGGACATCAGCCACAACATTACCCGTTTCCTGGTGATCTCCACCCGGGAAACTCCCCGGGTTGCCGGCGAGGATTATAAAACCACCGTTCTCTTCGCCGCCAGGGACCAGGCCGGCACCCTGTTCTCCCTGCTGAAGCCTTTTTCCGATCACAACGTCAACCTGACCAGGATCGAGTCGCGCCCCAAGCGCGGCGAGCCGTGGCAGTACCTGTTTTTCATCGATCTCGACGGCTGCCGGCAGGACGCAAACGTGGCCGCGGCCCTCAAGGAATTGGAAACCAGGAGCCAATACTTCAAGGTTATCGGCTCCTACATAAAGGGGAAGATTTAGAACCTGTCCGAGAATGTCGGTTCCCGGAGGGAAAGCGGACGAATACGAAAGAAGCAGATGAACAGGACCCCAAAACCACTGCAAGGAATCATCCAGGTTCCCGGCGACAAATCCATCAGCCACCGGGCGGCAATCATGGCTGCCCTGGGCCGGGGAAAAAGTTGCCTGCGGGGATTTCTGCGGGCCGACGACACCCTGCACACCCTGAAAATTTTTCAGGCCCTTGGCATCGAAGTCATCGGATCAGCAACTGACGGCGATATTATCGTCGAGGGACGGGGCCTGCGGGGTCTGCAGGAAGCCAGTGACATCCTTTACAGCGGCAACTCAGGCACCACCACCAGGCTGCTGACCGGCCTGCTCAGCGCCCAGCCCTTTTTTTCGGTAATCAGCGGCGACATCTCGCTCAATCAGCGTCCCATGGGCAGAATCATCACCCCCCTCAGCCGGATGGGCGCCACCATCTGGGGCCGCCGGCAACATACCATGCCTCCCCTGGCCATCCAGGGAAGGAAACTCTCCGGCATCAATTACGACAGCCCAGTGGCCAGCGCCCAGGTAAAATCGGCCTTGATGCTGGCCGGCCTGTACGCCGACGGTCCCCTGAACATCACCGAACCGTCCCTGTCCCGGGACCATACCGAAAGAATCTTCAATTCACTGGAAATACCGGTTTACACTTCAATCGCCGGCAACGGCACCGCCACCATCAGCATGTCCCCGGCAGCACAGGATTACCGCGGCACGGACTTTGTCATTCCCGGCGACATTTCGGCCGCTGCTTTTTTCCTGGTCGCCGCCCTGATCAACCCCGGTTCGGAATTGACTATCACCAGGGTCGGCATCAACCCAACCCGCAGCGGCATTCTCCAGGCCCTGCAGGCCATGGGCGCAGACATTCTGGTTGAAAATCGACACGAAGCCGGGGGCGAACCGGTTGCCGACTTGACCGTTCACGGCCGTCGCCGACTTCAAGGCACGGAAATTTCCGGCACTCTGATTCCCCGGCTCATTGACGAAATTCCCATTCTCGCCCTGGCCGCCGCCCATGCCAATGGCACGACAACGATCAGAGACGCCCGCGAACTGCGGGTCAAAGAAAGCGACCGGCTGCAGGCAATCACCCTGCTGCTCGAGGTACTCGGGGTGCAAACGGAATCCCTGGACGACGGCATCATTATTCATGGGGGCATCAGGATCCCGGCAGCCAAGAAACTTTTGGCTTTCAAAACTTTTCACGACCATCGCATTGCCATGACCGCGATGGTCGCCGGAGCTGCGGCCGGCAGGGAAGTGGAACTCGATGACGACCAGTGCATCAGCACCTCGTTTCCCCGTTTCAGCCAGCTGCTGACCGACATCCAGCATTGAGGAAAACCGATGACCAGCAAAACGACAAGCAAACCAAAGCGCCTGGTCGTTGCCATTGACGGCCCCTCCGGGGCCGGCAAAAGCACGATCAGCAAGATTCTGGCCGCCAGGCTGCACTTTACCTACATCGATACCGGAGCCATGTACCGCTGCGTGGCCCTCGAGGCTAAAAAACAGCATATCGCGGTTGACGATGAAGCCGCCCTGGCCCGTTTGTGCCGGGAGATAGACATCCGTTTTCAATGGGAAGGGAAAACCAACCGGGTATTCTGCAACGGCGAGGAAGTAACGGAAGAAATCCGCACCCCGGAGATGGACATGCTCTCTTCGGCAGTCTCCGCCGTCCCAGCCGTGCGTGAGGCCCTGGTCGCCATGCAAAGGCGGATGGGAGAAAAAGGCCCGGTTATTCTCGAGGGGCGGGACGCCGGCACGGTCATTTTTCCCCAGGCGGAAGTCAAGGTATACCTTGATGCTTCCCCGCAGGTCCGCGGCCGGCGGCGCTTTCTGGAACAGCAGCAGCGCGGCCTGTCCGGTAGTTTGGAACAGGTCATTGAAGAAATCAGGAAAAGGGACCTGAACGACAGCTCCAGGGCCCATTCTCCCCTGGCCCAGGCCGCCGACGCCCACCACCTGGATACTACCGGCATGGATATTCCCGAGGTCGTTGAAGCCATTACTGAACTGATAAGGGAAAAAGCAGGAAATGGAGATTAAACTGGCAACCACGGCTGGATTTTGCTTCGGGGTTAAACGCGCCGTCAACCTGGCTCTCAAGGCCGCTGAAGACTACGCGGACCGGCGCATCTACACCCTGGGACCGATCATCCACAACCCCCAGGTAGTGGAAAACCTGAAGCAAAAAGGCATCCAGCCCCTGGATTCCCCCCGGAATATTGAAAGCGGCATTATCATCATTCGCTCCCACGGGGTTACCAGGCAGGAGCTGACTCTCCTGCAGAACAATCCGGCAATCACGGTCATTGACGCTACCTGTCCCTTCGTCAAGCGGGCCCAGGAAATTGTCGCCCGGATGAAGGAAGAGAAATACCAGATAATCATCGTCGGTGAAGAGCATCATCCTGAAGTAACTGGTCTCATCAGTTACGGCGACCCGGCGGATACGCTGGCGATCTCCGGGCCGGAAGAAATTCCCGCTGACATGGTCAAGCCGGGAAAATCATCCCGCAAGATTGTCCTGCTGGCCCAGACCACCCAGTCCTACGAAAATTTCAGCCGCGTGGTCGAACGACTTCTGCCCCGGAAAGGAGAAACACGCTGTTTCAATACCATCTGCAATGCCACCAGCGACCGCCAGCAGGAATCACTGGCCATCGCCGCCGAGAGTGACTGCATGATCATCATCGGCGGCTATTCCAGCGCCAACACCACCCGCCTCCACCAGTTGTGCCAGTCCATCCAGCCCCGCTCCTACCACGTTGAAATTCCTGACCACCTGCGGGAGGAATGGTTCACAGGCGTTCAAACCGTGGGGGTCACCGCCGGCGCCTCAACGCCCAAATGGCTGATTGACGAAGTGATCACCACTATCGGCAAGCTGAGTGAATGAAGTTCCAGCTGCCATCACCCGTCAGATAGTAATTACTCATAGACGCAATGTGTTGATTTTTTAAAGCTAAACGCTAATCGCCAACAGCTAATTGCTTAACTTAGGATTAAATATAGTTTGCATTTATCACCCGCCTGTGATATAGCGGCTAGCCTAAAAAAGCGACAATGGCTTGATTTATCCTGCCGGTTCACCTACAGCACTTTTCCCTATAATATAGCGATGCAGTAGTGGAAGAAATGGCAAGTCAAAAACAGGGCATGTGTCGACATCTCACAGGGGGTAAAATTGTCAATGGAAGAAAACAACACCACAACAACCAACGAAGAGCAGGAAAACAGTCAGATCGAAGAAACCGACGAGGAATTCCGGTCGGAAGCTGCTGAGGATGCCGAGGATGAGGATTTCGGCAATTTTGAGCAGATGTACGAAGAAAGCATCAAGGATGTCAAAGTCGGCGGCGTCGTCAAGGGAAGGGTCATCCAGATCAACCCTGACAGTGTCGTGGTGGATATCGGCTACAAATCGGAAGGCCAGATACCACTGAACCAGTTTACTGATGCCCAGGGAAACTGCACCGTCAAAATAGACGATGAAGTCGATGTCTTTCTGGAACGGTATGAGGATGAAAACGGCAACATCCAACTGTCGCGGATCAAGGCCGAGCGTCTGAAAGTCTGGGATGACATCAAGCGCATTTACGACGAAGAGGGCTCCATTCCCGGAACCATTACCGGCAAGGTGAAAGGCGGCTTGTCAGTAGATATCGGCGTTCCGGCCTTCCTGCCCGGCTCGCAGATAGATCTCAAGCCGATTCGCAACCTGGACAAGCTGATCGGGGAAACTTTTGACTTCAAGATTCTCAAGCACAACCAGAAGCGCAACAACGTGGTCATTTCCCGGCGGGCCCTGCTGGAAAAAGAGCGGGAAGCCTTGAAGGAAGTGCTGCTGACCAAGTTGAAAGAAGGCGCCGTTCTGCAGGGAATTGTCAAGAACATCACCGACTACGGTGCTTTCATCGACCTCGGCGGTCTTGACGGCCTGCTTCACATCACCGACATCTCCTGGGGCCGGGTCAACCACCCTTCCGAACGGCTCACGGTCGGGGACGAGGTCACGGTAAAAATCATCAAGTACGACGAGGAAAAGCAGCGGGTATCCCTGGGAATGAAGCAGTTGAAGGACGACCCCTGGGCAACCGCCGCGGAGAAATATCCGGAAGGAACCAAGGTCAAGGGCAAGGTGCTGAGCATCAAGGATTACGGTGCTTTTGTTGAAATTGAAGAAGGCATCGAAAGCCTGGTGCATGTATCGGAGATGTCCTGGACCAAGAAGATCAAGCACCCGTCACAGGTGGTCTCGGTGGGAGATGAGATTGAGGCTGTCGTTTTAAGCGTCGACCCGGAAAAACGCCGTATTTCCCTGGGAATGAAGCAGGTTGAACCAAACCCCTGGGACACCCTGATCGACAAGTATCCCATAGGAACCAAGATCGAGGGGGAAATCAAAAACATTACCGATTTCGGCATCTTTGTCGGCATTGAAAATGACATCGACGGACTGGTGCACATTTCTGACATTTCCTGGAGCAAGCGTCTGAAACACCCGGGCGAAGAATTCACCAAAGGGCAGACCATCCAGGCGGTGGTTCTCAACCTGGACAAGGACAACCAGAGATTTTCCTTAGGAATCAAGCAGCTGCAGGAAGACCCCTGGGAATCCATCAGCAAGAAAGTTATCGCCGGCGACAATGTCAGTGGAACGGTTACCAACCTGACCGACTTTGGCGCCTTCGTTGAATTGGAAGACGGGGTTGAGGGACTGGTTCACATCTCCGAGATCACCGCCGACAAAAACAAAAAGCCTGAAGAAGTGCTTAAGGTCGGCGACCAGATTACCGCCAAGGTTCTCAACATCAATTATAACGACCGGAAAATAGCGTTGAGCATCAAGGGCTACCTTGAAGAGAAAGAAAAGCTGGAAACCGGTGAATACATGAGTGACAGCTTCCAGAAGGGTAAAGTCTGCCTGGGAGAAATCCTGCAGCAGGCAACCTCCGCCTCTGCCACCGCGACTGACACCAGCACGGAAGAGGAAAAAACTACGGACGCCGAGGAGGAAACCAAAGAAGAACCGGCACCACCGGCTGAAGCGGCTGATGAAAGCGAGCCTGAAGACGCCGAAACGTCAGCAAAACCAACTGAACCCGCAGAATAACAGCAGCGGGGATCAGGAAGACATTTTTTGTTTCCCTGATCCCCGTCCGCTTGTTTGCCTGTCATTTACCCCCCATGGCTATCGTAAGCTGGTTTCTTTTTCTGCTGGCGGCCGCGTGTGTTTTATATGCCGGCCGCAAGTTGACCCTCCAGGGGGAAGAACTGGCCGAACAGACCGGACTGGCCCATGCCTTTATCGGCGTGATCCTCCTGGGATTCATCACTTCCCTGCCTGAATTAATCAGCACCATCGGCGCCTCCGCTCTGGTTCACTCCCCGAACCTGGCCCTGGGAAACATCTTTGGCAGCAACTGCTGCAATTTGGCCATTCTCGCCATGCTGGGCATTGTCAACCTGGCTCCGGAAAAACGCCCCTACACCCTGAATAATGACAACCTGCTGACGGTCTTTCTCTCTTTCATCATGATCGGCCTGGCCTCTCTGGCCGTTCTGATGCATGGACGCTGGCACCTGGCCCACCTTGATTTCTTTTCTCTGGCCATTGGCGTCGCATACCTGGCGGGGCTGAAACTTCTCTATCATTTCCAAGGCGAATCATCCCCGACGGCACAGGGATCAAATGACAACGTTGAGCGTCAAACTCGGCAGCATGAAAAAAAACAACTGCAGCAAAAGATTCTCGCAACCGCGGGAGTCATTGTTATCGCTTCACTCGTTCTTTCCTATACCGCGGAACATATTGCCAGGACAACGGGATGGGGCAGCACTTTTGTCGGCAACACCATACTGGCCATCGCCACCTCGCTGCCGGAAATGGTCGTGACCTTCAGCGCCGTGCGGCTGGGCTCCTTTGCCCTGGCGGCCGGCAACATCTTCGGCAGCAACATTTTTAATATTGCTATTCTGACCATCGCTGATTTTTTTTACTTTCCCGGTTCATTATATGGCAATGCCCACGTCAGCCAGGTCCTGGTAACCCTGCTGGCAATTCTGCTTTCATCCCTGTACCTTTTTTCCTCTTTATACGGCGACCGCAGGCGGATATTCGGCGTCAACCCGGGAGCCGCCGGCATCGTCTTATTGTATGCACTGGGCATGTATGCCCTTTTTATTCTCCGTTGATCGGATTCCAATAATTTTCACCTTATCATCTGACGGGAAAACACCATGAAAAAATTCCTGATTGCCCTGCTCATCATCAGCCTGGTCATGGTTGTTGCCATCGCCCTGGTAGGCTATTTCATCAGTGACCGCCACCATTCCGGCGGCAACAACCAGATAGGGTTGATCAACATCAAAGGGGTCATCGTCGATTCCCGGGAAACGGTCAAGCAGCTGGAAGAAATGGCCATGGATCCCGGGATCAAAGGCATTATCATCCGCATCAATTCGCCGGGAGGAGCCGTCGCTCCTTCCCAGGAAATCTACGCTGAAATCAAGCGGATCAGTAAAATCAAACCGGTTTACAGCTCCCTGGGTACAGTCGCCGCCTCCGGCGGCTATTACGTGGCCTGCGGCAGCCAGCAGATTTATGCCAATCCTGGAACCCTTACCGGCAGTATCGGGGTGATTATGCAGTTTACCAACTGGAAAAAGGTGCTTGACAAGATCGGGATTGGCAATGAAGTCATCAAAAGCGGCACCCATAAAGACATCGGCTCTCCCCTCAGACCAATGACTCCGGAAGAAAAGAAACTGCTGCAGGAAATGATCAATGACGTATACAATCAATTCGTGGTGGCAGTAACCGAAAGCCGGGACATCCCGCTGGACAAGCTGCTTTCCCTCGCCGACGGTCGGGTTTTCTCCGGCCGGCAGGCCTTTGAATACGGACTGGTGGACAAACTCGGCTCGCTGCAGCAGGCCATCCGCGATCTGGCAAAAAAAGTGGGCATAACCGGCCGGCCGGAAGTCATTGAAAAAAAGGAAAAGCGGGGGCTGCTCTGGTACGTCTTGGGTGAGCGCCTGTCCGGCAGGCTCGATTCGGCCCTTGAATGCACCTCGCCAGTGGCTGCCTACCTGATGCCGATGGCGGAATAAGCTTCAGGCACAGGAAGGGCATGAATCGTCCCGCGCTCCAGGCAAATATTTTTTTGTAGACAAAAACCAAAAGAAACAAGCCAAAACCCTGCGGATATTTTCACTTGACAAACACGGGCATCCATTGTAAGCGGATTCTGTTTCCGCTGTGGCTTTGCGCGGTTGGATAAAGACATCTCCACCCTTGTTTCAGTTTCCCTTTAGCTTCTCCCATCGAGACGGGAATCCGGCCGTGGTAAAAGCTTCTTTTCATCCGGCATTCATTATTTTATCCACAAAGATTCAAGACACGTTATTTTTATATACCATAACCAGATAATCAACGGTCAAAGGAGGTAAAGGAAACATGTCAATGTTAGATAAGACCTGCAAAGAATTCAACGAAGTACTGGCGTCAAAAGCCCCGGTTCCCGGCGGCGGCGGCGCGGCGGCGCTGGGCGGCGCCATCGGCATGGCTCTTTCCAACATGGTCGGCAACCTCACGGTCGGCAAAAAGAAATATGCCGAGGTTGAGGATGAAGTCAAGGAACTGATCGAAAAAGGCAGCCAGGTCATCGCGGCCCTGGAAAGTCTGGTTGACCGGGACGCGGAAGTCTTTGAGCCCCTTTCCAAGGCCTACGGCCTGCCGAAAGACACCCCGGAACAGCAGAAGTTCAAGGCCGAAACCATGGAAAAATGCAGCATAGAAGCCTGCTCGGTGCCCATGGACATCATGCGTCAGGCCTATGCCGGCATCAAAATTCACCAGCGGATGGGACAGATCGGCACCATGCTGGCCATTTCCGACGTCGCCTGCGGCGTTGCCTTTCTGAAAGCGGCCCTGATCAGCGGCAGCCTGAACGTCATCATCAACCTGAATACGATTAAAAACCAGGAATTCGTTGAAAAAACCAGGGCTGAAATGAACCAGCTGCTGGAGGACGGACAGAAGATCGCCGACGAAACCCTGGACCTGGTTCTGAAAAAACTGACCAAGTAGTCTCCGCCCGGGGGAATAAATCCCTGCCCCCTGGAAAGACCGGGTTTTCGAATGGATGACCAGAAAAATTCCTAAACGAAACAAACTGGAGGAAAGAGCATGGCAGAAGTATTGAAAGGCAAACCCGTCGCCGACGCGATGAAGGAAGAATTGAAGCAAAAGGTTGCCGACCTGAAAGGGCGCGGCATTACCCCAACCCTGGGAATCATTCGGGTTGGCGCCCGCCCCGACGACCTTTTTTATGAGGGCGGAGCCAAAAAAACCTGTGATGCCGTGGACATGGCTTACCAGGTTTTTGAATATCCCGAAGACATCAGCCAGGAAGATTTTGAAAAAGCCGTTGCTGACGTCGGCAGCAACAAGGCCATCAACGGCATCCTGATGTTCGCACCCCTGCCCAAGCATCTGGACGAGAAAAAGATCCGCACCCTGATCCCGGTGGAGAAAGACGTGGACTGCCTGACCCTGGGCGGCGCTGCCAAGATCTTTGCCGATGATCCTACCGGGTTCCCTCCCTGCACGCCGACCGCCTGCATGGACATGCTGCATTTTTACAACATCCCCATCAAGGGGAAGCGCTGCGTGGTGCTCGGCCGCTCGCTGGTGGTCGGCAAACCGGTAGCCATGCTGCTGCTGCGTGAACATGGAACGGTAACCATCTGTCATTCCCGCACCCAGGACCTTCCCTCTGTCTGCCAGGAAGCGGAAATCCTGATCGCTGCGGTAGGCCGGGCCAAAATGGTCAAGGGCAATTTCGTCAAGCCGGGACAGATTGTCATCGACGTCGGCATCAATGAAGATCCTGACAATCCGGGAAAATACTGCGGTGATGTTGACTTTGCCGAAGTCGAACCCATTGTTGAAAAAATCACCCCGGTTCCGGCCGGCGTCGGTTCCGTTACCACCGCCGTTCTCTGCAAGCAAACCATCATGGCCTGTGAACTGCAGAATGCCTAACATGGTCGGCGCTGCCTTAACAAACTGATGCAATAAGCCCGGCCCTGCGGCCGGGCTTTTCTTTTCCCGAGATCTAAAGCGGGATTAACACCCGCAACCCAACAGGGTATCAGGATGTTCCGGCATGGCTCTCGCTCATTCTCG
>JAOZRP010000352.1 GCA_029940125.1 bacterium | reverse complement strand
TCATGGCAAACGTTTTAATCGTTTATGATTCATTGCGGGGCGGGACCAAGCGGATTGCTGATCTTGCGGCCCAGATGCTGACGGAAAGCGGCCACCAGGTTACCGTGGTCAAACCGGCAAAGGTGACCGTCGACGACCTGGAAGCGGCGGATTTCCTGATCTTTGGCGGTCCCACCTACCACAAAGACCTGATCGGCCCGATGAAAACCTTTTTGTTCAAAGTTGCCGATGCCAAACTTGAGGGCAAGCCCGGTGCGGCCTTCGCTTCTTTTGGCTGGAGCGGTGAATCTCTGGGCATCCTGGAAGACACGATGAAAAATCTTTTCCGGATGAATCTGGTAGCGGAAGGATTGAAGCTGAAGCAGACGCCGGTGATGGCCAAGGTAAAAGCCGCAGTTGAGCCTTTTGTCAAACAGATTGAGGCTGCTTTGTAATCGTTCTTCAACTGGACGGCACTTGACAAACTTGCAAAAAGCGGATGACGGTGGCTGATCAGCCTGCTGTCACCCGCTTCTTTATTTTGGCGACCGATTTTTCTGCCGCTTGACTTTTCTTCATGAACGTCATAAGGGTTCGATACCTGAATTGACCGTCAAACAGGATGATAAGCGGAGGTAAACATGCCCGTCTACAGTCATGAAATACAGACCCATTCCCGCCATGAACTGCTGGATATCACCGAAATTATTACCGCCGATCTGCGAAAATCCGGGGTTGTTGACGGCCTTTGCGTCGTGTTTATACCCCACACCACCGCCGGGGTTACCATCAATGAAAATGCCGACCCCAGCGTCAAGCGGGATATCCTGACCAAGCTTGGCAGCCTGATTCCCCAACAGGATAACTACCACCACCTGGAGGGAAATTCGGATGCCCATCTGAAGGCCAGCCTGCTGGGCTTTTCCGAAACCCTGCTGGTGCGGGAGGGGCAATTGATCCTGGGGGTATGGCAGGATGTTTATTTTGCCGAATTTGACGGGCCGCGCCGGAGAACCTTTTATGTCAGCATCATGTCTGATGCAAGATAAGATGATAAGGTAGGGCAATGACGAAATCCCTGGAACAAAAAGTCCTTTCTTTTCGCTGGTTGATCTTTCTGGTTCTGGCTCTGGCCTATTTTTTCGTTTACTTTCATCGTCTTTCCCTGTCTGTGGTTGCCAACGACCTGGTGCGTGACTTCAAGACCACTGCCGGGGTTATGGGGCTTTTGGGATCGGTGTATTTTTACTGTTACGCGGTCATGCAGTTTCCGGCCGGCCTGCTTTCCGATTCCCTGGGTCCGCGCAAGACCGTCACGACTTTTCTGCTGCTGGCTGCTGTCGGCAGCATTCTCTTTGGCTTTGCTCCTTCCATTACCATGGCTTTCGTCGGCCGGGTCATGGTGGGGTTCGGGGTTTCCATGGTTTTCATTCCCACCATGAAAATCCTCTCCCAGTGGTTCCGGGCCCGGGAATTCGCCTTGATGGCCGGCATTCTCAATGCCGTTGGCGGCATTGGGGTAATGGCGGCTACCTGGCTCCTGGCTTTGATGACCGGGCATTTCGGCTGGCGCTTGTCCTTTGAATTGATTGGCGGGGTGACTTTTTTCCTGGTGTTGCTGATCTGGCTGATTGTCCGTGACCGGCCTGAAGACCGCGGTTGGCCATCCCTGGCTGAAATTGATCACCAGGGCGGGGGAGAAGTGCCGGTTGTGGACCGGATTGGCTTGTGGGCCGGTGCCCGCCGGGTGGTAACCGAGAAATATTTCTGGCCGGTAGCCGTCTGGTTTTTCTTTGACTGCGGCATTTTTTTCGCCTTTGGCGCCCTGTGGAGCGGGCCCTACCTGATGCATGTTTATGGCTACAGCCGGGCGGAAGCGGGAGCAATTCTCAGTATGATTGCCTGGGGAATGATTTTTGGCAGCCCTCTTCTCGGCATCCTTTCCGAGCGGGTATTCCACAGCCGCAAAAAGGTGCTGATGGTCTGCATGGCCGTGTTGACGGCTGAATTTTTCTTTCTTTACCTGCATCCGTCTGGACTGCCCCGACCGCTGCTTTACGGAGTTTTTTTCCTCTTCTCTTTTTGCTCGTCAGCAGTGGTGGTTATCGGTTTCACTACTACCAAGGAGCTGTTTCCGGCAGCGATTACCGGCACGTCCGTGGGGACAGTGAATCTTTTTCCTTTCCTGGGCGGGGCGGTTTTCATGCCGCTGCTGGGCAAAGTATTGGATGCCTATCCCAAAACCGCGGCCGGGGGCTATGCCCTGGAGGCGTATACCAAACTGCTGCTGATCCTGGCCGTTTCCTCTCTTATCTGCCTGTTTTGTACCTTCATGATGAAAGAGACCTGCCAATCATGACAGGTATTTTCAGTGATAAAAGATGTTTTGCCCAAAGACATGAGCTTGATGGATTTTATGAAAGCTGTGTCCGAGAGAAGAGGAATCAACCGAAGCGCCCGGTTATGTAGTCTTCCGTCAATTGGTGCGAGGGGTTGGTGAAAATCCGGGTGGTGGGGCCGACTTCAATCAGGTTCCCGAGGTGAAAGTAGGCCGTCCGCTGGGAAACCCGGGAGGCCTGCTGCATGGAGTGGGTGACAATGGCGATGGTGAAATTCCGGCTCAGCTCACCGATCAGTTCTTCAATCAGGGCGGTGGCAATAGGATCAAGGGCGGAACATGGTTCATCCATCAGGATGATTTCCGGGCTGATCGCAATGGTGCGGGCGATACACAGCCGCTGCTGCTGGCCGCCGGAAAGGCCGGTGCCGGGCTGATCCAGCCGGTCACTGAC
>JAOZRP010000351.1 GCA_029940125.1 bacterium | reverse complement strand
CCGTCATCCGCCACGACACGGCAGTCTGCCCCTGGGACGTGGGCACCCATGCCAGTCGCCAGATGTTTCTTTCCTGCAAGGCGGCCATCATCTGCGCCAGCCAGGCCCGGAAAAAAATCCTTGAGTATGCCGCCGCCTTCATGGAACAGGAGGTGGTAAAGAAAAACCGCGGGAATGACAACTTTGACCGCCGATGGCTGCCCCTGCTCCACGATCCGGCCAGTTTTGGCCTCGGTGACCGGCACGTTTTCCTGAAGGAGCAGCCCGACAATAAAGACTACCGGGTTGCCATCGACGTCATTCTCCGTCGGGCCCATTACCGGGGCAACAAACAGGGTGACATAATCATGAGCCAGGCTTTTTACGAGCCTGACACCGAAATGATGGACCCCAAAACCTCCAAGGGCAATATTTCCGAAACCTATGCCTTTGCCGTTCACGGGGTCGAAGTGGAAGTCGACCCGGAAACCGGCAAGGTGGAGATCCTGAACTACGTGGCCGCCCATGACAGCGGCCGGGTGCTCAACCCCATGCTGTTCGAAGGACAGGTGTACGGCGGCATCATGCAGGGAGTGGGGTACGCCCTGCACGAGGAAATGATCCTGGACCAGGGCCGCATCCTCAATCCTGATTTCCTGGACTACCGAATACCGACGATGATGGACACTTTCCCGCTGAACATCGTCACCATTGAAACCGAGGATCCCCACGGACCCTTCGGCGGCAAGGGCATAGGGGAGGTGGGCGTCATTTCCGTGGCCCCGGCCATCGCCAATGCCATCCAGGACGCGGTCGGCATCCGGCTCCGGGATTTACCCATGGGCTGTGAAAAGGTGCTGGAGGCGATAATCCGCCAGGACCCGGTCAAAAACATGCCCTCCCAACCGTGATTTCCCCGTCCGAGGTTCAACCTTGCGGCAACAGGAAATCAGCTTTTTATTATGAAAGTCAACAGTTTTGACCACCACACGGGGAAAGGAGACACATGATGCAGACACCAACAAGAACTCTCTCGGAACAGGATAAAGCCAAGTATTATACGATCAACAAGGAAAATATCGAGTTTATCATGGAACGAAACAACCATGTAAACCGGTGGGTTATTGCTGACATGTTGAGGCGCACGGCATATCATTATCCGGATAAAAATGCCCTTGTTTTCAATGATACAGTCAGAACCTACAGCGAACTGGAAAAAGAATGCAACCAGGTAGGAAATGCTCTTGCCGCGCTTGGGGTAAAAAAATATGACCGCGTCGCCATTCTGGCCCACAACACCCACCATCATGTGCTCACGTGGATGGGCTGTACAAAAATCGGCGCTATTTATCTAGCTATAAATTATCTACTGAAAGGCAATGATATCGCCTATTGCATCAACCACTCTGAAAGTAAAGTGTTCATTGTCGAAGACACGCTTTACCCTCAAATTGAGGAGATTCTCAATGAAATACCATCGGTGAAAACCCTCATCTGGTCCAGCCAGGGCGCCGGGCAGCAGGCTGAAAAAGGCTTTACGGATTTTGACAGCTGGTACGCCGCTTATCCTGCAACCGAGCCTGATGTTGTCCTGAGAATTGAAGACCCGGTCCAGATGACTTACACCAGTGGAACGGAATCCCTGCCTAAAGGCGTGATCATCAGCAATCAGTCGCTTATTGCTCAATACATGGGTTGCATCATTGATGGAAATTATGCCGATAGTGATATCAATATTAATGCCCTGCCCATTTATCACTGCGCCCAGCGGGATGTGTTTATGAATCCCATTTTCTGGCTGGGAGGAACGAATATACTGATGGGGCCAGATATCGGCATGGTTCTGGCAAATATCGCCAAATACAAGGCCACGATGTTTTTTGCTCCGCCTACGGTATGGATCGGCATGCTGAGGCATCCTGATTTCGGCAAATATGATCTATCCAGCCTGATTAAATGCTACTATGGCGCTTCCATCATGCCCATGGAAATACTTCGGGAGATGCTGCAAAAGTTTCCAAAGGCTGGGATTTACAACTACTATGGCCAAACGGAACTCGCACCTTATCATACGATCCTCAAGGCAAAAGACGCTATGGAAAAGATCGGTTCCGCCGGCATGGGCGGCCTGCACATGGAAACACGCATCGAGGCCGACGACGGCAGTGAAATAACCGATACGGATGTTGCCGGTGAAATATGTGGACGTGGCCCCCATGTCATGACGATGTATTTCAAGGAGCCTGAAAAAACTGAAGAAGCCATGAAAGGCGGGTGGTTTCACTCAGGAGATCTTGGGGTGCTGGACAGCGATCGCTATATCACCGTTGTCGACCGTAAAAAAGACATGATTAAAACCGGCGGGGAAAATGTCGCATCCCGCGAGGTGGAGGAAGCCATTTATCTCCATCCCGACGTTGAGGAAGTGGCTGTTATTGGTGTTTACCATCCCAAATGGGTGGAAGCCGTTACGGCAGTTGTCAAACTGAAAGCAGGAAAAACCATTTCCGAAGATGAATTGATTGCTCACTGCAGGCAAAAATTATCACTGTTTAAAGTTCCCAAAAAGATCATCTTCGTTGACGAACTGCCTAAAACCCCCACCGGGAAAATATTGAAACGGGATATGAGAAAACAGTACAAAGATATTTTTTGAGCTGCGGCTTCATAAAATTTACATTCCTTCTTTCCTGTTGGTTTTTCCCACCGGAACGAAGGTAATGCAATGGGCCGGACAGATATTATCCGCGCAGGCGGGAACCAGCCCTTTTTCAACCCGGTGGTAGCAGAGGTTGCACT
>JAOZRP010000350.1 GCA_029940125.1 bacterium | reverse complement strand
CCCCTCAAGGGGGTACTGAAAAGAGTGACAGCCTTTCAGGGATAAGGCACTAATGGCCAAGGGGTAACAGCTCCTTCGGAACGTTGGTTTCCGGATGGGAGCTACTCGGGATTGGGATTGACCGCTTCCGGCAAGACCTTTTCCAGCAGCTCTGACAGATCCCGGATGCTGTAGGGCTTGTTCAGGTAGCCGCAGAACCCGTATTGTTCATGCTCGGCTACCACCGGGTCATTGGCGTAGCCGCTGGAGACCACCGCTTTTACCCCTGGATCCAGTTCCTTGAGCTGTTTGATGGTTTCGAGGCCGCCCAGGCCGCCGGGAATGGTCAAATCCATGATGACCAGGGAGAATTTCTGCTGCCGGTATGCTTCCACTGCTTTCCGGCCGTCCTCAACCGCCGTAACTTCATAGCCGAAATTGGTCAAAAACTCGGTTAAAATTTCGCGGACGAATTCCTCGTCGTCCATGACCAGGATGCGGCCGGCCGCCGGCATTGTCTTTTTGGCCGGGGCGAACGCGTTTTCGTTTTGCGGAGTTTTACCCAGGGCCGGCAGAAAAACGGTGAATTCGGCAAAGTCTCCCGGCTGCGACTGAACGGCAATGTAGCCGTCATGCTTTGCCACGATTGAATGAATCACCGACAGGCCCAGCCCGCTGCCGTCCTCCCTGGTGGTAAAAAAAGGATCGAAAATTTTGTCGCGCAGCTCCCTGGCAATGCCGTGCCCCTGGTCCCGGACCGAAATCTTCACGTAAAGACCAGGTTTAAGGGGCAGGCTTGCCGTCTGCAGGGAACGCAAATCAACATTTTCAGCCCGCAGCGTGATCATGCCGCCTTCCGGCATCGCCTGAACGGCGTTGATGACCAGGTTTTGAATTACCTGGCTGATCTGGCCGGCGTCGACCTCGGCAGCCCAGAGATGGTCGGGGATGTCATAGGAAAGAGCAATCTTTGAGCCCAGCAAGGAAAACTCCGCCGAGTCCTTGATGATTTCACTGATGGCCGTGGTTTTCTTAATCGGCTCGCCTCCTTTGGCAAAGGTGAGCAGCTTCTGAGTCAGGTCCGTGGCCCGCGACGATGCTTTCAAGGCTTTTTCCAGGTTGTCGCGGGCACTTTTCGCCTGGGGGGCAAGCTGCTGCATGGTTATTTCAATATTGCCCATGATGCCGGTGAGCAGGTTGTTGAAGTCATGGGCGATGCCCCCGGCCAGCCGCCCGACGCTTTCGAGCTTTCTCAGCTTTAAGACTTCTTCCTGCATGCGTTCACGGTTGGTGATGTCGCGGAACACCAGCACTCCGCCGATGATGTTGCTCTTTTCGTCCCTGATCGGCGAGGCGCTGTCGGCTATTTTGAACTGGCGGCCGTCGCGGGAACGCAGGATGGTGTCTTCGCCAAGGGCAAGGACTGTTCCCTGGTTCATGGCCTGGTCAAGAGGGTTTTTGGCCCGCTTCCCCGTACGGGTCTCGATAATGTCCAGAACTTCCTCGATTTTGCGTCCCCGGGCTTCCACCTGCTTCCAGCCGGTTAATTGTTCCGCCATCCGGTTCATCAGGATGATTCGGCTTTCAAGGTTGGTGGTGATTACCGCGTCGCCAATGCTGCGCAGGGTGACCATGAGCTGTTCCCGTTCCTCCCGCAGCAGCTGTTCCAGTTCCTTGACGGCGGAGATGTCGCGCCAGACGGTAAAGATGATTTTCCGATTTTCAAAAGGGATGGTTGTCAAGGAGACGTCTACCCAGAATTCATCTCCTTCAAGATTGCAGTAAAGCCATTCAAAGCGATGGAAGCCGGTGGCATAGGCATGGGCGATCATGTCCGTCGCTTTTTCACTGGACAACCGTCCGTCGGGCTGCCGGCAGGGGGACAGTCGCGACGGATGTTCCTTGACCTGCTGTATGCTGTCGGCCTTGAGGATTTTCAGGGCCGCCTGGTTGCAGTCGAAGAAGCCTTGTTCATCCAGGAACAGCATCGGATCGGAAGACCGTTCAAACAGGGACCGGAATTTTTCTTCGCTTTCCTTCAGGGCCTGCTCCGATTCTATCCGGTCGGTAATGTCAACGGCGCTTCCCAGGATGATTGCTTCATTATCTTCGCCTTCCAGCCGGATTCCCGCCAGTTCCAGCCAGCGGTGGCTGCCGTCCTTCCTGATGATTTTGGTTTCATGGGACTGCCGGCCCTGCTTTTCACCCTCCCGGCGTTCCCGGCCGCTTCTCAGCGTTGACTCCTTGTAGTCGTCATGGATGAGTTGGATGAAATTCATGCTCAGCAGTTCATCCCGGGAGTAGCCGGACACTTCTTCGCAAACCTTGTTGACGTAGGTGAATTTTCCCTGGCTGTCGTACGTGTAGATGATTGCCTGCAGGTTTTCGGCAAAAGCCTTGAACTTTTCCTCGCTGCGGCGCAGGTCGTCCTCGCTTTTTTTCCTGGCCTTGATGTCAATGGCGGTGCCGAGAATGATTTTTTGTCCCCGCAGCTCCAGCCTTTTTACATGAAGTTCAACCCATCTGCTGCTGCCGTCCTTGACCAGCAGCTTGGTGTCGTAGTGGTCGGGAGGCGACTCGCCGCTGAACCGTTTTTGGACTCTTTCCATCACCATTTGCCGATGATCGGGGTGAATCAGGTCGAAAATCGGCATGCTCATCATTTCCTCCTCGGAGTACCCGGTCAGCCGCGAGGTGAAGGGGTTGATGTAGACGACCTTGCCGCCATTGGTAAAGACGTATACCGCTACGTGGATGTTGTCGGCGAAGAGCCGGAACATTTCCTCGCTTTTGCGCACGG
>JAOZRP010000349.1 GCA_029940125.1 bacterium | reverse complement strand
AAACCGCTATGAGCCATGCCCGAACATCCTTAAGTATCCCCGACAATTTCTTGTTATTTTTACCCCTCAAGGGGGTACTGAAAAGAGTGACAGTCTTTCAGGGATAAGGCACTAAAAAGGGAAGAGTTTTATGGTGAGCATTGACGGCAAAACCATGTGCGCGGTTTGTGCCTGGCGGAAGAATTGCAAAAAAAAATTCAAGGTATCTGCCGGTGAAGCCCACTGTCCTGATTTTTCCCGGGATGTGCAGCTGCAGGTTGATGATAAGCGAAATTCTGATGACAACGGTAAAGTGAAATCATGAAAGAACGTTTGACGGAATATGTTGTCAAGGCAGTGGAACAGGTCTGTGGTGATTATGGGCGGGCGGGGGAGCCGGTGCCGGCGGTTGTGCTTGAGCAGCCCAAGGAAAAGAAGTTCGGTGATTTTGCCACCAATATAGCCATGCAGCTGGCCGGGGTTTTGAAAAAGAATCCCCGCGAGATCGCCGCGGCAATCAAGGCTCAGCTGGAAAACCTGCCGGACATCGAACTGGTAAGCATTGCCGGGCCGGGCTTTATCAATATGACTTTGTCCCGGGCGAGTTGGCAGCAGCGTTTAGGGGTGATTTGCCGCCAGGGCAGGAGGTTTGGCGACCTGGACTATGGGGCCGGCCGGCGGGTGATGGTGGAATTTGTCAGCGCCAATCCCACCGGTCCACTGCATATTGGCCACGGCCGGGGCGCGGCGGTCGGTGACTCCCTGGCCCGCATTCTGCGCAAGGCCGGGTTTACCGCCATCACCGAGTATTATGTCAATGACGCCGGCAACCAGATGGAAACTCTCGGCCGCTCCCTGCTTTGGCGGTATCGCGAGCTGCTGGGGGAGTCGCTGGGTGACTACCCGGAAACCTTTTATCAGGGCGACTACCTGATTGAACTGGCGAAGCAGTTCCTGCAGGAAAAAGGCAACGTTCTTGAAGATGCTGATCCTGAAGATAAAGTCGGGGAGTTTACCGAATATGCCAGCCGGGTCATCCTGGACGGCATCCGCGACGATTTGGCCGGCTTCGGCATCCATTTTGACAACTGGGCCAGTGAAAAGTCTTTTTTCCAGGACGGCAAGGTCGATGACGTTATCCGGGAACTGCGGCATCGGGAGATGGTCTATGAGCAGGATGACGCCCTGTGGTTTGCCTCCAGCCGGATGGGAGATGAGAAAGACCGGGTTGTGGTCCGCAGCAACGGCGTGAAGACTTACTTTGCCTCTGATATTGCTTATCACAAGGATAAACATGACCGGGGCTTTGACTGGATGATCGATGTCTGGGGCGCGGACCACCATGGCTACGTTCCCCGAATTAAGGCGGCCCTGCAGGCCCTGGGAATTGATGAATCCTGTTTTTCCGTGGTGCTGGTGCAGCTGGTCAGTCTGCTTCGTGACGGTCAGCCGGTGGCCATGTCCACCAGGGCGGGGCAGTTTGTGACCCTGCGGGAAGTGGTGGACGAGGTCGGCAAAGACGCCGCCCGCTTCTTTTTCCTCATGAGGCGGCCGGACAGTCACCTGGATTTTGACCTGGAGCTGGCTAAATCGCAGAGCAATGAAAACCCGGTCTATTATGTCCAGTATGCCCACGCGCGAATTTGCAGTATTTTACGCAAATCCAGCGAGGCGGGGATTCGGGTGCTCCAGGTGAACCAGGCGGATTTATCGCTGCTGACCTCCGCTGAGGAAATTGAAATGATCAAAAAGATGGATTCATTTCCCCACGTGGTTGAAACCGCGGCCCGTTACCTGGAGCCTCACCGGATTACCTATTACGTTTCCGATCTGGCGGCCATGTTTCATTCGTATTATAATAAAAACCGGGTTATTTCCGATGATCGTGACTTGACGGGAGCCCGGCTGATTTTAATAACCGCCCTGCGGCAGATCTTTCAGCTGGGATTTGATTTGCTGGGCATTGATGCTCCCACATCCATGTAGGACCGGAGTCTGCGGGACTATCGTAATCGCCGCGGCATAATTGATGATCAGCAATAACAGGTTTTGGTTGATGAGCCCCGAATTTGCATAAAAAGCGTCATTGAAGATGGGAACTTTCAGCATGAATACTTTACGCAATTTCGTGGTTATTTTTTTCCTGGGCATCGTGGTCTTTCTTGCCGGGGTCATGGTGGGAAAAAGCATGAGGAATGTTATGCCGCAAGCGGCGGCACCGGTTCCGGGAGATGTTGTGTCCATCCCCAAACCGGAAGGGCTGTCTGAAACCTCCGGGGCGGGGAAAAATGCTTTCCACGCGCATCTTCAACAAACGGCAAAGGAAGCGCCGCTGCCATTGCCGCTGCCGATTTCCAGCGCAAATAATGCCGACGCTGAAAGCGCCCCGGCCACGGAAGCAGAAAAGCCAAAAGAAGAGGTTACATATACTTTTTATCAGTCATTGACGGATAAAAAAAGCAAGGCCATCACCCTGGACAAGGATTCCGCTGGAGCAAAAGCCGCTCTGCCGGCAAAAGTGTTGAAGAAAGACGAGAAGAAGCCAGCCCCGGCAATGCCGATAAAAACCGAAGCCGGACCAACCGAAAGCAGAGGACTGGTTTTGCAGGTAGCTTCCTACGCCCAGGAAGGCAAAGCCCGCCTGCTGCGGAATTCCTTGATGCGGGAAGGATATGGCAAGGCCGTGGTGGTGGCGGCGGACATCCCCGGCAAGGGTACCTGGTACCGGGTCAGGATTGTTGAGATCAGGGACAAGCGAACCGCGAAGCTGCTGCAGGAAAGGTTGAAGAAACAGAAGTCTCTGCAGAGTTTTATTACCCGTTGAAGCT
>JAOZRP010000348.1 GCA_029940125.1 bacterium | reverse complement strand
ACGAGAAATATTATAATAATATGCTATTTTTACAGAAAAATATTAAAATAGTCAATAGCAATTCCCCAGCAACCTCCCCGCCTGAACAAGCAATCCGATCTTTAACTTTTCGATTAATCCACATATCTTAACCATCCAATTTTAAGATATATCAAGCTATAATATTGAATTATCTTGACGTTAAGGAAGCCTACAACTTTTTACGGAGAAAATATTTTTCTATGTCCCTACACACCTCACTGTAAAACCGTTCCGGAACGTCATTCATATCTAGCGCTTCATCATCCCAAATACAATAGCTCTGAAACTTCTCATCTCCATGAAAATAAAATTTTATATATTCAAACACGGGCTCCTTATCCCATAATCTTAAATCAATATATGTTTTTATGGTGGCACAATAGAAACTATTCCGCATTGCTATCGCCCGGCAAAAGAAAAAGATGATCCCCTCTTCTTCCACCTTTTCCCAAAAACCCATCTGTTTCCTCTTCCAGAAAGATTCGGGCAGGATATCGGCGTTATTCAGATAAGTATCCAAAGCCCTGCCATCCTTTCTGAAAACAGGGATATCCAACTGTTCAAAAAGAGGTGTCAATTCCATGCGGTCAAAATAATTTTTCCATGCGGTGACGTCGTCCGCTGACAACTCCACCGGATGAACAAGATCAATGGTTTTACCGGGGAAATTTTCAAGCTCTATTACATTACCTGAAACATCGTAAAACTTTCTCTGTTCACCGATAGTAAAGGTTTGATCCAAAGTATTATTTTCATACAGTCCCCACACTGTCACCCTGCCGAAACGCAAGCCACAGACATCGTCAACAAAAAGATTATACAAGTCATCGCGGTTCATTTTCCGATACACGGCCAGACTATCTTGAAGAAAATCTGCATACAGGCCACTTAAAATCTTTTCCGTACTTTTCCATGCACGCGTGGTTAATTGCGCCGTTTTAACCTTTTTCCTGGTCAGGCTGTTGTCATCTTTCAGTATGCTTTCATCAGTAAAGATTTTTCTTATACCTGAAATCTCCTGCAGCAAGCTGATAGAATCATAGGGGGAGTTGTCCAGGCCGGAAATACTCTCCAGTAATTTTGTATATGGCGAACCCTTCATGTGTAGAGACAGGTTAAACGTATCGTAATAACTCCAGCGTCTTTGCTGCTCTATTTTTCCATTGTAAAAGCTGCAAAAGCAGTCATCGGTACCCAGGAAGCCAAATACCGGCAAAGCACGCTTGACATACTTGGTATCCATATTTTTATCTTTAGCAAGCTTAACCACCATCTTGGCCATCGCCTCAATAAATTTCTCAAAAGATTTCTGATTGAACAAGGAAGATGTATTAATGATAGATTGAAAACGCAGGTTTTTGGACAAATCTGACTTTATCTGGTCATATTCTTTATACAAATCACTATAACCGTCCGAGAATTTTATATCGATGGTGGTAAAAAAAGAATTCACCACCAACATTTGCACGGATTCCTGTATTTCAGTATTATCTTCACGCCATTTCAGTTTCGGCAATGCATCGAAATCAATTGGCAGTTTTGCCACAGGTTCACGTTTACATTTGTTTAAATCTCCAAAACGTTCAGCTTTAAGGACAATTTCTTCACGCTTTAGATTTGCAGTCATACCATTCCCTCCCCGCTATCAAAAGATTGTCCTCCGAACGTTCCCTCAACCAGAATGCCAGATCCGCAGCCACCAGGCTTCATCCAATCACTATTCAATGACCCATGGGTTTTTCAACGGTCATCATCACCGTCTCTATCACTGACCTCCCCGTCCCAATCATCATCCGCATCATCTTCATCCTCAAGCTCGGCGCGGGCTTCTTCCAAGCGGCAAGCCTCCATCATCAGGATGAATTCCAGTAGATCATCCACTTTTTATTCTCCCTGCCCATCCTCGGTGGAAGGCTTGTCCATCCTGAGAAACGTCGCCTCAAAAGCCTTGCAGGGACGGAACTCCTGCCTCCGGTTCGCAAGGGCAAAGGCATCGTTCATTTCATAGCGCTGGAAGATGTCAAGGCCGCGATCCAGCAGAATTTTCCAACCGTTGTCAATGACGATGTGTCGGGCGTGAATGGTATTGTCATCGGCAAAAGTCCAGGAGAAAGCAACCCCGGCGGATTGGCAGCCAGCAGCTATTTTTTCAAAATACTCCATCTGCTGCTGCTCCTTGTATTCGTCCCGCACCGTAATCAGCCGCACGTCCACTTCATCGCTTTCGGATTTGTTCGCAATGATTGTTTCCAGCAGCTCCATAAGATTACGGGCCTGAAAGAAGAGCCGAATGTAGGGATCGGTAATCACAATCCGACCGGCATTTTTCAGGTAAGGACCAAAAAGCCGGTCAAAAGAAACCCCGCGCTGGTTTTCCTGGAAGGTCAAATGCTGCTCCCGGGCCTCCATGTCGGCAGAAATGCCGGCTGCCGGCGCGGCTTCACCGCCCGTTAATTCCGGGGAATCAACCCGACTTCCCTCTTCACTTTTTTCGGCAGGTTTGCCATGCCAGTAATGCCGGGGATACTGCCGCTCCTCCAGGGTTGAAACCGCAACCACCCGCCGGCTGCTGTTGACCGTGTAGCCAAAATTCACCTCGGCATAGGTCGGGTCGATGCGCATCAGCTGGTCCTTGATCCGCTTCCGGCCTTCGACGGCCAGAGCCAGGATCTCTTCCATCTCATCCTCCCCGGCTTCGCCGTGCGGGAAAAGAATCTTCATCAGGCCGGAGAAGGTCTTGCTGATCCCGTCCCGATCCCGGGTTGAAATGTCTTTGTTCAAGGTAAACAGCT
>JAOZRP010000347.1 GCA_029940125.1 bacterium | reverse complement strand
GAACATCCTTAAGTATTCCCGACAATTTCTTGTTTTTTGTAACAGCATTTCAGGCGTAAGGTACTAATATCCAAGGCTGTCACATGAGCACCAAAAACCTCGATCAGTTGTTCGCTCCCCGCTGTCTGGCAGTCATGGCGGATTTTTGTCCCGGCAGCGATAAAGAACAACTGCTGTTCAACAACTTATCGCAGCTTGCCGCTCATCATCACCTTTATTTTGTCGGTGCTCCCTGTCTTCCTCCCGGAGTCGAGGGCTCCATCGTTGACCGCCTTGAGGAGATCAAGGAACCTATCGACATCCTTATGTTCGCCCGGCCCCCGTCCACCATCCAACAGATCTTCCACAGCAGCAATATCGATGCGGTTGCCAATCTGGTGCTGCTCGGTTTTGCCGAAGTTATCTCCCCAAAGCTGCAGCGGGAGATGCTGAATGAGGCTCGACGGCATCAGATCAGAATTCTTGGCGGCAACTCCATCGGCATTCTCATTCCCGGACAGGGACTGAATGCCTCCTACCACCCAAACATGCCCCGCCAGGGCAAAATCGCCCTGATTTCCCAAAGCGGCGCCCTGATAACCTCCATCCTCGATATCGCCCAAGAACACAATGTTGGCTTCAGCTACGTGGTCAGCATCGGCACCCTGCTGGACATTGATTTCGGCGACCTGATCGACTACTTAGGAGGCAGCGAACAAGTCTCCGCCATTGCCTTGTACCTGGAAAACATTAAAAATGTTAAAAAATTCCTCAGCGCCTGCCGATCCGTATCCCGGATCAAGCCCATCATTGCCCTGAAAAGCGGCCGGCATCCCCAAATCCAGGCCTTGATCCGGCAACGACTGGCTGACACCCAAAAGCTGGGAGACAGCAAGGTCTACGAAAGCGCCTTTCGCCGGGCCGGCATTATTACGGTGGAAAGCATCAACGAGCTGCTTACCGCCGGCACGACCCTTTCAACCCGGAACATTCCCTACGGCAACCGCTATACTATCATTACCAATTCCAATGCCATTGGGCTTTTTGCCATTGACCAGTTGCTGCTCAGGAAAATGCCGCCGGCAACCATCGAAAAAGAATGTAAAGATCAGCTGGAAAAGATTCTTCCGGAGCAGCAGGCCGGTCTAAGTCCCGTCAACGTCGGGGCCACGGCTGACAACCGACGTTTTATCGATGCCGCCTCCATCATCCTGGAATCAGGCAGCGTTGACGCCCTGATTATCCTCATGATCATCAACGGCTTTATCAAACCCCAGGAAATAGTCGCTGAACTGGAAAAAAAGCATGCCCGCTTTCCGGTGAAAATTTTTTATGCCTGGCTGGGAGGCAGCACTTTTCACCGGCACAAGGCCCGGGATTTCATGCGGGACGACATTCCGGTTTACTTCAGCCTTGAAGAAGCCCTGAAGGCCTACTACTACAGTGAACGCTACCGTTACAAGTTAACCAAATTAATGGCAATCCCACCGCTTTTTGACGACGCCGCCCCGGCACACAAGGGCCGGGCCCGGCAGCTGGTTGCTCCATTCCTGAAAACGGAGCCGTCACCGCTGCCGGAAACCGTTGCTCGAGACCTTCTGAAAATTTACGGCATCTCCGGCACTGGCACCGCCGCGCCAACGGACGCCGAAAACACCATTGAGCTGCTAGTCAGCAGCCACTGTGATCCGGAATTCGGTCCCTTTATCTCTTTGGGGTTGGGAGGCAGCTGCGCCCGTTTCAATCCCGATATTTCCATCATGCTTCCACCTCTCAATCCATTGCTGTCCCAAAGAATGATTGAGAAATCACCGGCCGGTTCCATCCTGAAAACATACCCGCTGGAAAAGCTGGATGAACTGTTGATGCGCTTTTCCACCCTGATCTGTGATTTTGCCGAGTTGTGGCAGTCCAGGATGGAACTGCAGCTTGACAAAAGCGGAAATCTACGGCTCACAAGCGCAACCATCAAGATGACAACCAGCTTTGTGGAAGCCCCCGGCCACCTGGTTATCATGCCCTATCCCAGCCAGTACCAGTTCCATGAAACCCTGGCCGACGGCACCAGGATATTGATTCGACCAATCAAACCGGAGGACGAGGAAAAGCATTTCGCTTTTTTCCATTCTCTTTCACGGCAGACAAACTACTACCGGTTTTTCAGCTACCGCAAGAAACTGACCCATGAACAAATCACCCGCTTTACCCAGATTGATTATGACCGGGAAATGGCCATCATTGCCCTGATAGAGGAAGACGGCAAAGAAAAAACCATCGGGGTAAACCGGCTGGCCTACTACCCCCAGGAAGATCGCTACGAATTCGCCCTGGTGGTAACCGACGATTGGCAGGACAAGGGGGTGGGCAAAATCCTGATGGAAAAGCTGATTTCCATCGCCAGGGACCGCGGCATCAAAACCATCTACGGCAACATCCTGGCCGAGAACAACAAAATGATTCAGTTCTGCCGCCGCTTCGGATTCAAGGAATACCAGAGTGAGGGCGAGGTGGTGATGGTAAAGCTGGAGCTATAACTCCACCAGTCATTTTCTCGTCGACGCGACTTCCTTGAGCACTTCAAAGACAGCCATGGGATTGCTGTCATTGCTGCGGCCAATTTCCTTGATCGCATCCCCTTCCCTGACGGTAAAACCCTTCTGCTTCAACTTCTCCATTACCCTGTCGAGCGGAAGGCCATACTTCCGGCAGACGTCTACGAGACTCTGACTGCCAAATCCCGGCGGGGGACTGCCGGGAAACATTGTCCCGCGATTTCCAGCCTCCGGCAGCCGGACCGCATCCCTGAAAAGGTCAAACAACTGCTGCGGCGACCGGCCA